>NZ_KE148584.1:0-15557 GCF_000410635.1 Comamonas sp. B-9 | reverse complement strand
CTGTGGCGGCCTTGCGCAAGGTCGCACCCGTATCGCCAGCGGTGATCGTTGGCGGCCAGCCCAATATTGGGCGCTTTTGCGCCTTTGGCAATTTGTTCGCGCAGGCGGGGCCGGGTGGCGCGGTGCAGCGCCTTGACCGCCATCCCACCATGCGGCATCACCCCGTTACCCCCATGGACGAGGCCGATTTGCGGCTGCACCTGGCCAAGCAGGGCCTGGCTGATATTCGGCTGCTGAGTACGCGGCAGCTGGAGCTGGCGGGGGCCGATACGGCTGGGTTGCTGCGCTGGATGCAGGCGCAAGAAGCGCGAGAGGCGCAAACGGGAGTGCGTCCTTCGCCAGATGCCTTGCTGATCGATCTGTTACACGAGGCCCAACTGCCGCAGATTGGCGCCTTGCTGTGGGCGCGCGCGCAGCAGTCGCCGTTGCTGGCCGTGGGGCCCAGCGGTGTCGAGCAGTGCCTGATAGCCGGCTGGCGGCAATTGGGATTGTTGGGCGATGCGCCAGTGGCGGAGCCGCTGGCACCCGCGCAGGGCCCGGTGCTGGTGTTGGTGGGCAGCCTGTCGCCGGTATCCCGCCAGCAGATCGCGGCCAGCCAGCAGTTTGATAAGCGGGAGGTGGAGGTGGGCCGGCTGTTGGCCGAAGAGGGCTATCTGAGCGCTTGCGCGGCCCAGCTGGCCCAGGGCCTGCACGAGGGGCGCCCTATGCTGGCGCACACCAGCCGACCTGACCAGGTGGTGGACGCGGCCACGACGGCAGCGGTGGCACAGCGCAGTGCGCAATTGGTGGCAGAAACCTTGCGCCTGGTGGCAGCACAAGGCCAGCCCTTGCGGCGCCTGGGCATTGCGGGCGGCGATACCTCCAGCCTGGCGACGCAGGCTTTGGGACTGTGGGGGCTTGCCTTCCACAGCACCTTGGCGCCCGGGGTGACCATGAGCGTGGCACGCAGCGATGATGCGCGCATCGATGGGCTGGAGCTGATGCTCAAAGGCGGCCAGATGGGCGATGCGCAGCTGTTCGACCGGTTGGTGACGGGGGCGGGCTGAGGGGCGCGAGGGCTGCGGTGCAGACGTAAAAAAGCCCCAGGCGCTATGCCTGGGGCTATCTTTTTATGCGCTGTGCAGCGCAAGCAAAGGCGCGGCGGGCGCCGCGCCAGGGCTTACTTGCCTTCCTTGCGCGCTTGGGCCTGGGCGGCGACCAGGGCCGTCATGTTGACCACGCGGCGCACAGTGGACGAGGGGGTCAGCACATGGGCGGGTGCCTCGCTGCCCAGCAGGATCGGGCCGATGGTGGTGCCGTGCGAGGCGGTGGTCTTGAGCACATTGAACAGGATGTTTGCGGCATCCAGGTTCGGGCAGATCAGCACATTGGCTTCACCGGTCAGGCTCGACTCGATGAGCGTGCGCTCGCGCACGTTTTCGTCCAGCGCGGCGTCGCCATGCATTTCGCCATCGCATTCGATGTCGGGGTTGGCAGCGGCGAACAGGTCGCGGGCAGCGCGCATCTTGAGCGCCGACTTGCGGGTGGACGAGCCGTAGTTGCTGTGCGAGAGGAAGGCCACCTTCGGAGGCAGACCAAAGCGCTGCACCTCTTGCGCGGCGAGCTTGGCGATCTGGGCCAGCTCTTCGGCGGTCGGGTCTTCGTTGATGTAGGTGTCCGCGATGAACAGGGTGCGGTTTTCCAGCATCAGCGCATTCACGGTGGCCAGGCGGTTGGCGTCGGTCTTGTGGCCCAGCACGTCTTCGATATGGCCCAGGTGGCGGTCAAAGCGGCCCATCACGCCGCACAGCATCGCGTCGGCATCGCCCAGGTGCACCATCAGTGCGGCGATCACGGTGTTGGAGCGGCGCACCGCAGACTTGGCCACCTCAGGCGTGACGCCATTGCGGCCCATCAGCTGGTGGTAAGCCTCCCAGTACTGGCGGAAGCGCGGGTCGTCTTCAGGGTTGACGATGTCCACATCCTTGCCCAGTTGCAGGCGCAGGCCGGCCTTGGCAATGCGCGCTTCGATGACGGCGGGGCGGCCGATCAGGATGGGCTTGGCCAGGCCGTCGTCCACCGCCACTTGCACGGCGCGCAGCACGCGGTCGTCTTCGCCTTCGGCGTAGGCCACGCGTTGCACGTTGGCCTTGGCTGCTGCAAAGACCGGGCGCATGAACATGCTGGTCTGGTAGACGAAGCGGGTGAGGTTCTCACGGTAGGCGTCGATGTCTTCGATCGGGCGTGCTGCCACGCCGGATTCTTGCGCAGCCTTGGCCACGGCGGGTGCAATGCGCAGGATCAGGCGCGTATCGAACGGGGTGGGGATCAGGTAGTCGGGGCCGAACTTCAGCTCCTTGCCCTGGTAGGCGGCGGCCACTTCGTCGCTCACGTCCTGCTTGGCCAGGGCGGCGATTTCGCGCACGCAGGCCAGCTTCATGGCTTCGGTGATCTTGCTGGCGCCGCAGTCAAGCGCGCCACGGAAGATGTAGGGAAAGCACAGCACGTTGTTGACCTGGTTCGGGTAGTCCGAACGGCCGGTGGCGATGATGCAATCGGGGCGAACGGCCTTGGCCAGCTCGGGGCGGATTTCTGGCTCGGGGTTGGCCAGCGCCAGGATGATCGGCTTGTCGGCCATGGTCTTGACCATGTCGGCGGTCAGCACGCCGGGAGCCGAGCAGCCCAGGAACACATCCGCGCCGTTGACCACGTCGGCCAAGGTGCGGGCCTCGGTCTTTTGCGCGTAGCGCGCCTTGGAGGCGTCCAGGTTGCCGGGGCGGCCTTCGTAGATCACGCCCTTGGAGTCCACCATGAAGATGTTCTCGCGCTTGACGCCCAGGCCCACCATCACATCGACGCAGGCAATGGCGGCGGCACCGGCGCCGGAGACGGCGATCTTGACATTGCCGATCTGCTTGTCGACCAGCTCCAGGCCGTTGAGCAGTGCGGCGCTGGAGATGATGGCCGTGCCGTGCTGGTCGTCATGGAACACCGGAATGTTCATGCGCTTGGACAGCTCTTGCTCGATGTAGAAGCACTCGGGGGCCTTGATGTCTTCCAGGTTGATGCCGCCCAGCGTGGGTTCGAGGCTGGCGATGATGTCGATCAGCTTGTCCGGATCGCGCTCGGCCAGCTCGATGTCAAACACATCGACGCCGGCAAACTTCTTGAACAAACAGCCCTTGCCTTCCATCACCGGCTTGCTGGCCAGCGGGCCGATATCGCCCAGGCCCAGCACGGCGGTGCCATTGGTGATCACGCCCACCAGGTTGCCGCGCGAGGTGTAGTCAGCAGCCAGGCTGGGATCGGCCTCGATGTCCAGGCAAGGGTAGGCCACGCCTGGCGAATAGGCCAGCGACAGGTCACGCTGGTTGGACAGCGGCTTGGTCGGGGTGACGGAGATCTTGCCCTTGCTGGGGCTGCGGTGGTATTCGAGTGCGGCTTCGCGCAGTGCCTGTTCGGCGGCGGACAGTTGTTGTGCCATAAGAGTGAATCAATCCAGAGTGAACCAAGCTGATGATAAAGGCGCAGGCCCACCCCTATGGGGCAGTGGGCCTAAGTTTCGATGCTGCACCGCAGCAATCTTGTCAGTGGGCATCTGCTTGCTGCGCAGCCTTGATGATCTGGGCCTGGTCGAGTTTGGCGCCGTTGAAAAACAGGTTCAAGGCGACGGCACAGATGGAGGCCAGCAGGATGCCCGATTCGATCAGCGGGTGGATGGCGTGGGGCATCCATTGGCGGAACTGCGGTGCAATCAGCGGAATCATGCCGACGCCAATCGACACGGCAACGACCATGGCGTTGTAGCGGTTATGGCGGAAATCCACATTCGACAGGATACGGATGCCGGTGGCGGCCACCATGCCGAACATGACCAAGCCCGCGCCGCCCAGCACCATCGTGGGCAGCGATTCGACCAGCGCGCCCAGCTTGGGCAGCACGCCCAGAATGATCAGGATAAAGCCGCCGGCCACGCAGACAAAGCGGCTCTGGATGCCGGTGACTGCGACCAGGCCGACGTTTTGCGAGAAGCTGGTGTAGGGGAAGGTGTTGAAGATGCCACCCAGCAAGGTGCCCAGGCCATCGGTGCGCAGGCCCCGGGTCAGGTCGGCGGGGGTCACTTCCTTGTTGGTCATGTCGCCCAGTGCCAGGAACATGCCCACCGATTCGATCATCACGACGACCATCACCAGAGTCATCGTCAGGATCAGGATGGGATCGAACACCGGCATCGCGATCTCAAACGGCATGACAAAGTCAAACCACTCGGCATGCGCCACTTTCTCATAGGTCATCAGGCCCATGGCCGAGGCCACGATGGCGCCGATGACAATGCCGGCCAGCACCGCGATATTGGCCATAAAGCCCTTGGCAAACTTGGTGATCAGCAGGATGGAGACCAGCACCAGCGCGGAGATGCCAACGCCGCTCAGATCCGCATAGCGGGGGTTGGGCACGGACGGCAGAATCGCCAGGCCGTGTGGGATGGGCGGCAGCGCCGAGCCCGGCGCGCCAGCGGCCATCTGGGCGCTTTGCAGCCATTTGACATGCTCGGGGTTGGGCACGGAAGGCGCCGTGGGGCCCACCGGGTTGCCAAAGATCCAGTTGATGCCCACGCGCATCAGGCTGATGCCAATCACCGTGATGATGGTGCCGGTGACGACCGGCGGGAAGAACCGCAGCATGCGGCTGACCAGCGGTGAGATCAGGATCGATATGACCCCCGCACCGATGACCGAGCCAAAGATGAGGCCCGCGCCATAGACGCCGCCCGTTGTCTGCGCCATCGAGATCATCGGCGCCACACTGGCAAAGGTCACGCCCATCATCACCGGCAGCTTGATGCCAAACCAGCGGGTCGCTCCCCAGGCCTGGATCAGGGTGACCAGGCCGCAGACAAACAAATCGGCCGATATCAGCTTGGCGATCTGGTGGGAGTCGAGGTTGAGTGCGCGCCCCACGATCAGCGGCACGGCCACTGCCCCCGCGTACATGACCAGCACATGCTGCAAGCCCAAGGTGGTGAGGCGCCCCAGGGGCAGCACCTGGTCGACGGGGTGTTTGTCAGACTGCATCTTTATCACTCCTCATGCGGGGAATTTCTGACCAGAAAAGCCAGTGTTATGTCTTAAAAATCCATACAAAAAGTGTATACACATGCGCTGATGGCGCACCCCCCTGATTACCCTCAAGCCGCCACCATGCGATGGGGAGTGGCCGGTTGGATGCGCGTGGCTCGTTCACAAAAATGCCTGCCGCCCCATGCAAAACCGCCCCCAGGCGCGGGGCCTAGGGGCGGTGGATGCAAAAACGGGTGAGTCGGCGCAGCCGGGCGCCGCGTTGGATCAGGCCAACAGATCGACCAGCGAGCGGGCGATGACCTTGGTGGCGCGGCGCAGGTCTTCCAGGTCCAGGCGCTCGTCGGCGCGCTTGGCATGGCTCTCCAGCACGGTGCGGGGGCCGGCGCCGTAGATCACGCCGGGAATGCCGCGCTCCACATAGAGGCGCACATCGGTGTAGAGCGGTGTGCCCACAGCTGGGGGCTTCTCGCCAAACACGGCTTCGCCATGGGTCTGGATGGCATCGACCAGTGGCTGGTTGCCCGCCAGCGGCGTCATCGCATTGGCCAGCAGCAGGCGCTTGATGTCGATGCGCACGGCGTCGTCGCCCTGGTAGCCGCGCTCGCTGTTGAAGCGCTCCACCGCCTTGGCGATGACCTGGCGGATATGGGCTTCGACCTCGACCGGGTTTTCCTCGGGGATCATGCGGCGGTCGATCTTGAGCAGCACCTTGCCGGGGATGACATTGGTGTTGGTGCCCCCTTCAATGCGGCCAATGTTCAGGTAGGGGTGCTTGATGCCTTCGACCTTAGAGCAGACCTTTTGGTAAGCGGTGTTTTCCGCATACAGGTCGTTCATGATCGCAACGGTGGCCTGCAGTGCATCCACCCCGGTGTGGGGCACGGCGGCATGGGCCATCTTGCCGTGCACGGTGATCTCCATCTGCAGGCAGCCGTTGTGGGCGACGACCACCTCATAGCTGAAGCCGGCAGCGACCATCAGGTCGGGCTTGGTCAGGCCTTTTTCGAGCAACCAGCCGGGGCCCAGCAGGCCGCCAAACTCTTCGTCGTAGGTAAAGTGCAGCTCCACCGCGCCCCGGCTGGGCTTGCCCACGGCCTCCAGTGCGCGCAAGGCGTAGGTGAAGGTGGAGAAATCGCACTTGCTCACTGCAGCAGCGCGGCCATAGAGCTTGCCGTCAACAATGCGGGCGCCATAGGGGTCATGGCTCCAGCCCTCGCCGGGCGGCACCACATCGCCATGGGCGTTGAGTGCAATGGTGCGGCCCGAGCCGGCTGCGCCAAAGGGGCGGCGCACGATCAGGTTGGTGATCGAGGTCATGCCATAGGCCTCGACATCGGCCTGGGGCACCTCATGCTTTTCAGCGGTGTAGCCCATGGCCTGCAGCAGCTCGGCGGTGCGCTCGGCATGGGGCGTGTTGTCGCCCGGCGGCGTGTCGGTAGGCACTTGCACCAGCTTCTGGAAGAACTGCACCTGCTCGTCAAAGTGCTGGTCAATCCACTGGTCCAGGGCGGCGTAGGTGGCGTGGTTCGTGGTCATACGGTTTCGTTTTCTAGTTGTTGAAGGACGTGGCTGAAGCTGTCGATCGCCAGCTGCATGTCATCGGCGGTCGAGGACTCCAGCGGGTTGTGGCTGATGCCGCTGTTGATGCCGCGCACAAAGAGCATGGCCTGGGGCATGATCTCGTGCAGCTTCATCGCATCATGGCCGGCGCCGCTGGGCATGCGAAACAGCGGCACGCCCTGGGCGGCCACGGCCTTTTCCCAGCGCTGCTGCCAGGCCGGCGCACTGGGCGCGGCAGCGGCTTGCATGGTTTGCTCGGCGCGGTAGCGCAGGCCGCGCTTGTGCGCAATGGCCTCGAGCTGGCCCATCACATCGCGCACCAGCGCGTCGCGCTGCGGATCGGTGGGCGCGCGCATGTCGATGCTGAACTTGCACTGGCCGGGCACAACGTTGATCGAGCCGCTGGGCACTTCGAGCATGCCGACGGTGGCGACCGAATCGCCATCTTGCGCGGCGCGCTGCTCGGCATACAGCATCAGCTCGGCCACGCCGCAGGCGGCATCGCGGCGGCGGTCCATCGGCGTGGTGCCGGCATGGCTGGCCATGCCCACCATCTCGCAGACATAGCGCGAGCTGCCGTTGATCGAGGTGACGATGCCCAGCGGAATATCCAGCTCGGTCAGCACCGGGCCCTGCTCGATGTGCACCTCGATAAAGCCCAGGTAGTTGGACGCATCGCGCTGGATCTTGGGGATGTCGTCAATGCACAGGCCGGCATGCTGCATGGCCTCGCGCATCGTGATGCCGGCGGCATCGGCCTGGTCCAGCCACTGCGGGTTGAAGTGGCCGATCAGTGCGCCCGAGCCGAGGAACGTGGCCTTGTAGCGCTGGCCTTCTTCCTCGGCAAAGGCCACCACTTCGATGCCGAAGGGCAGGCGCTTGCCGGCGCGGTGCAGCTCACGCACGCAGGCCATCGGCACAAAGATGCCCAGGCGCCCGTCGTACTTGCCGCCGTTGCGCACGGTGTCGTAATGGCTGCCGGTCAGCAGGTATTTACCACCTTCCTGCACGGGGCGGTAGCGGCCCACCACATTGCCGACCGCATCGATCTCGACCTCGTCAAAGCCGCTGTCGCGCATCCAGTGGCTGATGCGCTGGGCGCAGGCGCGGTGGGCATCGGTCAGGTAGGTGACGGTGAGCTGGCCTTTTTCAGCAAAGCCCTCGTCGCTGTGCTGGGCCAGGCGCTCCTGCCAGTCCCAGACGTCATTGCCCAGCACCGGCTCGTAGCCGAACTTGTCGTTCAGGCGGATCTCGGCAATGCGGTGGATGTTGCGCAGCGCCTCGTTGCGCTCGAAATCGGGGTGGTGGTTCAGGCGCCGCGCAAAGGTGGCGATGATCTCCTGTTTGGCCAGGCCCAGGCCCCGTGGCCCGCGCACCGCCAGGATGAACGGAAAACCAAAGCGGGCGTTGTAGTCCGCATTGAGCTGCTGGATCTGCGCGAACTCCTCGGGTGTGCATTGCGTCAGGCCCGCGCGGTTTTGCTCCAGCGTGGACTCTGCCGTCAAGGTGTTGGCCACCATGGCCTTGCCCGCCAGCTCCGGGTGGGCGCGGATCAAGGCCAACTGCGCATCGACCGGCGCCTGCGCCAGCACGCGCACCATCGCGTGCTTGAGCTGGGCGAGCGAGGCAAAGGGCCGCTGGGCCAGCGCGGCTTGGGCAATCCAGGGCGAGTGCTCGTACAGCCCATCGAGCATGGCCAGCGCCGCATCGGGCGTGGCTTGGTTGAGTTGTTCCAGGGTCAGGGCCATGTGTTTCCTATCGAATGGATGGAGTACTAGCGCTTCTTTTCGCTCGGGCGCGGCGCTGTGTCATCTTTCAAAGCGTGGGGGCGGGAAAGTGCGCGGCCCAGTGGCGGGCAATGTCGATTCGGCGGCAGACCCAGACGTTCTGGTGCTGCTGGATATGGTCCAAAAAGCGCTGCAGTGCGGTGATGCGGCCCGGGCGGCCCAGCAGGCGGCAGTGCATGCCGATGCTCATCATCTTGGGGCGGTTCTCGCCGGCCGGGTCGCCTTCGGCGTACAGCACATCAAAGCTGTCCTTGAGGTACTGGAAGAAGGGATCGGCATGCGAGTAGCCCTGGGGCAGCGCAAAGCGCATGTCGTTGCAATCCAGGGTGCAGGGAACGATCAGCTGGTGCGCGGCGCTGCCATCGCTCTTGCCGACCTTCATCCAGAACGGCAGGTCGTCGCCGTAGTAGTCGCTGTCATAGGCAAAGCCGCCAAAATCGGCCACCAGGCGGTGGGTGTTGGGGCTGTCGCGGCCGGTGTACCAGCCCAGGCCGTGGGTGCTGCGGCTGCCGTAGAGGCTGTGGAAGATGTCCATCGCCTGCTGCATATGGGCGCGCTCGACCTCTTCGGGCGTATTTTGGTAATGCACCCATTTGAGGCCGTGGCAGGCCACCTCATGGCCCAGATCGGAAAACGCCTGGGCCAGCTCGCGGTGGCGCTGCAAGGCCGAGGCCACGCCAAACACCGTCAGCGGCAGGCCGCGCTTTTCAAACTCGCGCAGCAGGCGCCAGACGCCGGCGCGCGAGCCGTACTCATAGATACCATCCATGCTCATGTGGCGATCCGGGTAGGAGGCCGGGTTGAACATTTCCGAGAGGAACTGCTCGCTGCCCGGGTCGCCGTGCAGCACATGGTTTTCACCGCCTTCCTCGTAGTTCAGCACAAACTGCACCGCAATGCGTGCGCCCTGGGGCCACTGGGCATGGGGCACATCGCGGCCGTAGCCGATCAGGTCGCGGGGGTAGGGGGTGGTAGCGTCGTAGGTCATAGCGTGATCGAGGACAGAGCCATGGATAAATCGTTGCTGGGAATCTCGCGTTCGAACTGCAGGCCTTGCTCCACATGCTCGAGGTGCGCGATCATCAGCTGCACGGCGCCTTCGGCATCCTTGCGGGCGAGGGCCTGCACAATCTCTTCGTGCTCCTCATGGGAGTGGGCGGCGGCGCTGGCCGACTGGTACATCAGGGTGATCAGCGCGCAGCGCGAGATCAGATCGCCCAGCAGCTGGGCCAGCACATCGTTGCCCATCAGCTCGGCCATGCGCACATGGAAGTCGCCCAAGAGTTCGGTGCGCTCGGTGACATCGGCGCGGTGCACGGCGGCGGCTTCCTGCCGCACATGCTCGCGCAAGACCTTGATCTGCTTGGGCGTGACGGTCTCGACAAAGCTGCGGGTCATCTGCGCTTCGAGCATCTTGCGCACGGCAAAGACCTGGCGCGCTTCGGTGACGGACGGGGTGGACACAAAGGCGCCGCGTGCGGGCTCCAGGGTGACCAGGTGGTTTTGCGACAGCTGGAACAGCGCCTGGCGCACCAAGGTGCGCGATACGCCAAAGTGGTCGGCGAGTTTTTGCTCGGCCAGCTTGGTGCCCGGCAGCAACCGGTGCTCGACGATGGCACGGGTCAGGGCTTGGGCAATGGTGGACGTTGAGGTGGATTCCATGTCAGGATAGTAGGCCGAATGACAAAAAGTGTATACACTTTTAGTGCACATCACCAGTCCGATCTTACCCAGAATCATCAGGAGATTTACCTATGGGCCTGAGCACCCACGTTCTCGATACGATGCACGGCTGCCCCGCTGCGGGCATGGACATTGCGCTGTACGCCACCGATGGCGGCGAAGCCCGCCTCATCCGCCGCGAAACCCTGAACCACGACGGCCGCACCCAGACCCCGTTGTTTGACAATGCGACGCTGCGCCCCGGCACCTACCGCCTGAGCTTTGAAGTGGCGGCCTACTTTGCCGCCAAAGGCGTGGAGCTGCCCAGCCCCAACTTTTTGAACCAGGTGAACCTGGACTTTGGCGTGGCCCATGCCGACCAGCACTACCACGTGCCGCTGCTGGTCAGCCCCTGGAGTTATTCGACGTACCGGGGGTCTTGAGGCGGGGCGAGGGAGCTTAGGGAATTCTGCCGATTCCCTTCCTTGAGGTATGGATGCGGGTTCGGGCGATCCGCTTCGTTGCCTTCCTGGTCAATGGCTACGTCTTACTTATCAAAAAAGGCCTTCATGTGTCCCATCCAGATCCGCGTTTAGCCCTTCGAGTAAGGGTTTCGCGGAATTGTTGAGTTGTGCCCACAGACGGTTCAGTGCGCGGCTACTGCTCGCCTCTCGCTCAGCACCAGCGAACCAGCGACTTCTTACATCTTCATCGTTTCGGCTCGCTCCGTTCCCATCTTGACTGGACCCCCTTTGTCGGAGCTCTTCAAGAATGATTTGGTGCTGGCTACCAACGATGATTTTCTAGCAGTGCTGGGTTCTTCCTGTGTTGCAGGCGATGTTCGTTGCGAGGGCGGTCTCGCTCGTTCTGGTGCTTTTTCAAATTGCAGACCCTCTGATCGGTAAACCCCAAACACGGTGGATAACGCTCGGCATCTTATTGCTATTGCTGGCAGTAATCTGGGCGCGCAGTGCGGGGGGCGTACCTTATTGCGCAGGGTTATTTGCATGGCAGGCCACCCTGCTGGACTTCGCTGACCCTACAAGCTCACGCAGACTTTGTGATCCATGAACAGGCGATAGCGGTTTTTATACATGCAATCATTAGCGCTGCGACACTTGGCTGTAAAACCGCGCAGATGTGGCTCAACCAGCGGTGAACCGATCTACGCTGCTGAATTCATTGGTTCTGCTGAGGTTTCCTAGCTGCTCTGAATTTATATTATTTTCACTAGTTTTTGGTTGGAAAAGCAAAATTTATAAGAGTCAAAATAAATTGCATTTTCTTGAGGTTCTTCCTTTATCACTATAATTTCAGATGGTCGTGATTCTGCGTAAGCATTCAAGCGTGACAAAACTTCCTCTTTGTTTAATCCCATCCATTCATGCTCAATCAAGTCTCTAATTAATTCTGCATGCATTGTTGTGCTCTCCATACTTGCTTTCATGTAGGTAAATGTTATACCTTCATCAAATCCTTTATAAATCATTAATAAGCAACATGCCCCTAAAACAATCGAAGAGATTTTCCATTGATTAAGTTTACTCATTTTCTTCAGCTCCTAATGCGCGTTGGAAAAATCTATGCATTGATTTGAGGATTATGGTTTAAGCTATATGGTGGCACGGATTTGATCTTGTGATAGGTTATTCGCATAGCCATTATTTTTTTGTTTACTCTTGCTAAAGGGGTTGGCGCCTGGCCCCATGATAGCGGCACTTGCTACTGGCAGGGAGCCGCCTGTGTAAATGGAAAGTTAATGGGCCGTTATTTGTCATGGGAACCATCAAATCAGGATGGGCTTAAAAGCATATTTGCGATATTCAATACTGGAGTCACAGAGGAGGCAACCTGACCCATCAGCCGCGTTATGGAAATTAATTATTTAAAATCTATTCCCGCATTCAAGCCATAAGCTATTGCAGCGCCTGCTCCAAAAAATGCACCAACCCATAAATCTCTTATAGCATCAATTGATAGATTTACGCCTATTGCTAGTGATGGCAGTCAAAGAAATAAACCATATATCATAATACCTAAAGCAATTGTGTAGGCTGTGAGATTTAAGATGGTAAGCTTCTTTTTCTCCTGCAAACTAAGGATGCTAGGTAACCCAAGGATAAAAAACCAATGTATAAAAGCACTGAGATAAATGCTAAAATATCTAATCCTGATTGATTTGCGTTGGGTAATGCAATTAATGCAATAAAAAATAATGCTGAAAAAAGTGGCGCCAGCAAGGCTGCCATCAATGTCCTTGCATTTATTTGCATTAATAGGCTTCAATTATTTCCTCGCTTTGCGGGTGCCACATGTTATCGACAAAATATGGTAAGCCTAAATTTGTCCTATAGGCCTTTTTTTAATCAGTGCCCACTTCGGAATTATTTATAACTCCATTGCTCACATTGCCCGCCACATAACCCGGAAGCGGTTTGCACCCCGGCTGAGTAAAAGTACAACTACTGCCCTTTTTTTCAAGTTATAAGATTTGACTGAATTGCCTAGGTTATGCATATTAATCTATTTCAATATAATCAAAATCAGCATTCTTTTCAAAAAAATCCAAAAAATCGGCAGCAATGTTCTCGTTATTTACTTTATAGAATGAGAAATGATACTGAAAATCATCAAATCCTATAAAACTTGCAAGATGTCGCCCACTCTTATCTCGGTAATCGAATATAAATATCCTGTGCTGTGCATTTAAGGTGTAACTACTTGCGACATATTTTCGATCGGTGGCGAAATTATTCAAAATTACGGACAATTTCTCATCTTGATTGCGATCCGTCTTTATAAAATGGTTGATGACGGCACTTTCATTTTTATAAGTGCAACCAAATACAAACAAGGAGATGCAAAAAGAGATTAGCATTTTTTTGAGAATCATTTACATACCTCTGACTTTATTTTTTCATCAAGGGATTCAAATCCGGGTTTGTACATTTTCATATTCATTGTTGCACGTACAGGTCTTGGCAAACCATACCATGTCCCCCTACTAGTAACGCCTTCGCCAATAGATTTGATATATATTTTATTGTTCTCAACAACTACTGAGCGCTGTACGTAACCTTCGGAAAATATATGATCAGTATGAGTTATATTGTAAAGATATTTTCCATCGTCATTGACAATGTGGCGCACTGTTCCGCCATTCAAGCCTAAAAATGAGATATTGGTATCATCACCAGTTTTAACTTCCTGTAAAGGATTCCAGCCTGGTGCGGGATATTTTTTCAGAGCTTTCCATGCAGCATCTTCATTGCAGCTTAGGCATTTATCTCTTTCGCAGAGTTCAAACTTTATCATGTAGTAATGATAGTAGCCGTCAGATGAGTCATAACTGCTAGATTTAGTTGATGCCTGAGTTTGTAGGCCTAAAGGATCAATATGCTGTAGCGACTCTTTAGCATAAGCAAAAGAATTTACGCCCCCAGTCAGCCCTATAGGATCTTGATTTATATAAACACCAACACTCGGCTCATAATACCGATGCCGGTTGTAATAAAGCCCCGTATCCTCATCCGCATGCTGCCCCGGCAGCCGAATGGGTTGGTACAAATTCCCGGGGTTATGCTCCACCCGCACATTGCCCCAGGCATCCAGTTGCACCGCCCACTCCAGCTGGGTGTCTTCATGTATCAAGGCATGGGGCGTTCCCAGGTGGTCACACAGGTAATGCCGTATCTCGATGCTTTGCGCCGCTTCCTCGCGCTGGCTGGTCACCGTCTGCTCCAGCTCCTGGAACTGCTCGTACATAAAGCGCTGCACATCTGGGGGCATCGCCTGGATGGCGATGTTGTGCTGCATCGAGGCATTCATCGCTTTGATATCCGAGAGCACACCGCGCAGGGCGTCTTGCACCAGGCCGGGCTGGGTGTTGGACAGCAGCTGGTCGGCCAGATCTGGCGGGGCCTTGGTGACGCGTCGCAGTTGGATGAGGGGTGTGAAGCTGCCTGGCTCGTAGATGGTGTGGATAATTTCGGGCTGGGCTGCGCCGTTGTTGTCCTGGCTCCCCACGCTGTTGCTGCTGTTGAATCGCTCGGTGTGCACGAGCCGGTCACCGTCCCAGCCAAAGTAGTCGGTGCCGCTCTCCTGGCTGGTTGATGCGTTGGCCGGATGGTTGTATTTGGCCAGGCGCCTGCCAAACGCGTCATAGCGGTAGTGCTGCAGGTGGTGTTTGCCGCCTTCTTGCACATGTACCTGCACGAGCTGGTTGCCGGTGTCCCAGTACAGGTCTATCTGGCGGCCGGTGGTCTCGTCCAGGCTTTGAACTCGGTTGCCTCTGCTGTCGTAGCGGTAGTGGGTTTTGGCGCCCTGGCTGCTCTTGTCTTCGCTGTTTTCGTAATAGGCCACGCGGTTGCCGGCCCAGCGTTGGGTGGTCGGTAGCGGTTGGTGGCTGGCTGGGTCTTGGCTGACCTGCAAGGGGTTGAAGTCGGGGCGCAGCAGCTGCTCTGGGGTGATGGGGTTGGCCTGGGCGCTGGCACGCTGCTGGGCACGCAGGCGGTCGGTTTCGTTGAGCTCGCCGGTGATGGTTTCACCGGTGCTGGGTTGGCTAGTTGTTCCCGTGATGGGCAGGCGATTGCCTGCCGGGTCAAACTGCCAGCGCTGGGCTCCGGCATGCGGGGTGTCTGCGCCTGTGAGGCGCCCTGCTGCATCGTAGGCAAAGCGGCTCATGCCTGCAGGGCTTTGGATGCCGACCATTTGGCCCAGGCTGTCGTAGTGGTAGTGCTTGGCGGTTAGGGCTCCAAGCAGGGCTTGGGGTGGTCTTGCTGTGTGGGCAGTGTGGTGAACAATATGGTGGGTGTTGGCAGCGCTACCCACACTGCCCCCGGGCAGCGGGTCCAGCATATCGGGCAGGCTTGCGCCTTGCTCCAGGCCGCTCCACTGCATGTGGGTCAAGCGCCCTGCGGTGTCCCAGCCTAGCTGGCGTGCCAGCGGCTTGCGGCTTTGGCCCGCTGCCAGGTGGGGGATGTCAGTGAGCAGCTGGCGCCTGGTCTCGCGGTGCAGCACGTCGCGCTCGATATCGATAAGGGCTTCGCCCTGCCAGGTGATGCCGTGTACATGGCCTGGGCCGTAGAGCAGGTAGCCCACTTCGCCCAGGCCGGGCAATTGGCTCGATAGGCGGTTGCCCATGGCGTCGAGCTTGTGGCTGATGCGGTGCTCGAACTCAATCTCGGGTGAGGCAAACGGATGGCTTCTTTGGCTGGTCGCTTGGGCTTTGTACAGGCGCTGGACTTCACCAATGACCCGGCCTGCTGCATCGCGTTCAATCAGAGCCTGGCTTTGCAGAATGGCGCCAGCTGGATCTTGGGCTGTTTGCGCTGTTTGCCCTTGTCCTTGCCCTGCTGGCCCCGCCCTTTGGTGCCACACGCTCGCTTGCAGCAGCTCTCCGGTCTTGCCCCATTCGTAGCGGTGGGTGATGGCGGGAGTCAGGTCGCTGGCAGGCAGATGGCGGACAGCGAGCTGGCCGTTGAGGGTC
>NZ_KE148583.1:52142-52446 GCF_000410635.1 Comamonas sp. B-9 | reverse complement strand
AGGCACTGCTGCACGGCGATGGCCAGCTGCGCGCTCAAGGCGGCGTCGCAGTCAAAGCGCGCCCGGCCATAGCCCGGCACCTCGTAGCGCGGAAAGATCGGCGAGGCATCCATGTCGTGCTGCGCATAGCTGCTGGCCACGACCACATCGCCCACCTGCACGCCCGCGCCCAGGCCGCCGGCCACGCCGGTAAACACGATGCCGCGTGCGCCAAAGCGCTCGATCAGGGTGGCGGCCGTGCTGGCCGCCGCCACTTTGCCAATGCCCGACAGCGCCAGCACCACCGTATGGCCGTGCAGCTGGC
>NZ_KE148583.1:27360-52128 GCF_000410635.1 Comamonas sp. B-9 | reverse complement strand
GGCGGCCGGCATAGTCGCTGGCGCGGGCATCCGCCAGCAGCGCGGCAATGCCGGCCTGTTCCTCGGGAAGGGCACTGAGAATGGCAAGGGTCACGTGGGAATCCCAAAAAACAGCAAAGCGGAGATTGTCGCTGCAATCTCCGCTTTGCCGGGCTGGTTGGCGGCTGGAGCGCTATGGCCTAGCGCCGCCGCCCTGCTCAGGCCTTGGTGGTTTCGTCGCGCAGCTCGCGCCGCAGGATCTTGCCCACCGGGGTCTTGGGCAGGTTGTCGCGGAACTCGATGTACTTGGGCCGCTTGTAGCCGGTCAGGTGCTCGGCGCAATGGGCGCGCAGCTGGGCCTCGGTCACATCGGCCGACTTGCGCACGACCACCAGCTTGATCGCCTCGCCGGTCTTCTCATCGGGCACGCCCACCACCGCGCATTCGGCCACACCGGGGAAGGACGCGGCCACGTCTTCGACCTCATTGGGGTAGACGTTGAAGCCGCTCACCAGCACCATGTCCTTCTTGCGGTCAACGATGCGGAACATGCCATCGGGCTCCATGATGCCGATGTCGCCCGAGCGGAAGAACTGGTCCTCGGTCATGGACTTGGCGGTCTCGTCGGGGCGTTGCCAGTAGCCGGCCATCACCTGCGGCCCGCGTATGCAGACCTCGCCGCGCTCGCCCTGCGCCACCGGCTCGCCGGCATCGTCGAGGATCGCCATGTCGGTGCCCGGCATCGGGTAGCCGATGGAGCCCGAGGCCTTCTGGCCGGTGCCGACAAAGTTGCAGCTGGCCACCGGGCTGGTCTCGGACAGGCCATAGCCCTCGACGATGGGCTGGCCAGTGCGCTGCAGCCAGCGCTCGGCCACGGCCGACTGCACGGCCGCGCCGCCGCCCACGACCACGCGCAGGTTCTTCCAGTTCACCTTGTCGAAATCGGGGTGGCTCATCAGGCCATTGAACAAGGTGTTGACCGCTGGCAAGGTGTGGAATTCGTACTTGCCCAGCTCGCCCAGCACCGCCTTCATGTCGCGCGGGTTGGGGATCAGCAGCACCTGGTGGCCCAGGCGCATGGACAGCAGAAAACAGACCGTGAACGCGAAGATATGGTAGAGCGGCAGCGCGCAGACGCACAGCGGCTGCTCGCCTTGCGGAATGGTCTTGAGCGCCGGCCCATACCAGGCCTGCACCTGCATCACATTGGCGCCCAGGTTGCGGTGCAGCAGCACGGCGCCCTTGGCCACGCCGGTGGTACCGCCGGTGTACTGCAGCGCGGCCATGTCGTCAGGCCCGATGTCCACCGGCGAGAACGTGTGGCGCTCGCCCTGGCTGATCGCATCGGGGTAGCGGATGCTGCGCTCCAGGGTGAACGGCGCGACCAGCTTCTTGCTGTGGCGCACCACATAGTTGACGATGCTGCCCTTGATCAGGCCCAGGCAATCGCCCATGCTGCAGACGATGATCTGGTCGAGCTGGCGGTGCGCTGCGCAGTTCTGCACGGTGGCGCCAAAGTTCTCCAGCACGATCATCACCTTGGCGCCGCTGTCCTTGAGCTGGTGGTCCAGCTCCGAGGCGGTGTAGAGCGGGTTCACGTTGACCACGACCAGCCCGGCGCGCAGCACGGCTGCGACTGCCACCGCATACTGCGGCACATTGGGCATCATCAGCGCCACGCGGTCGCCCTTGGCCAGCGGCAGGGTCTGCAGGTAGGCGGCCAGCGCCACGCTGTAGTCGTCGAGCTGGCGGTAGCTGAAGCGCGCCCCCATGAAGTGCAGCGCCGTGCGGTCGGCATACTGGATAAAGGCCTGGTTGAGCAGCTGCACCAAGGTCGGAATGCGCTCAGGGTCAATGTCCTCGGGGATCTCGGGTGGGTAAGCGGCCAGCCATGGGCGTTCGGTCATGCACAAGTCTCCTGTCGGTCATACAGCGGGTGCCGGCGCCCTGTGCGCACGGCCCGCTGCTGAGCCATGTTGTTCGATCTCGCCCTATTGTGCAAATTCTGCGCCCATTCCAAGTCTGGATATACCCGTAAAAAAGCAAAAAAAAAAGCCATGACCGGGGTCATGGCGGTTGCTGGGCGAGGGACGCGATCAGCGCTTGGCGGCTGCAGCCCCTGCAGGTGCCGCCCCTGCCGGCGCGACCACCGAAGCTGCTTTCTCTTCGGCGGCCTGGGGGTTGGGCTTTTCCTTGCCAAACAGCACATCGGAGTCGTCCTGCCTAGTCTCGTAGTAGGGCTGCTGGTCGATCTCGTAGGGGAACGGTGGCACGGTCAGCACGCCGTTGAAGTAACCGGTGCTCTCACGCATGGAACGCGCCAGGTCCTGGGCCCAGTGGTCCAGCGAACGGCCGGCGGCCAGAAAGTCGACACTGCTGCGGATCGGCGGGCGCACCAGGCGCTGGTCCACCAGCACCTGCGCTTCGACATAGCCGCCATTGCTGGTGGTGAACTGGTAGGACACATAGGCCACCGGCCGCGCAAAGTAGACACCGGCCGCCTCCAGCCGGCCCGCCATGGCCGCATCGTTCTGGGCCAGCCAGTCGCTGCTGTTGGCGGTGCGCTTGATGCGCAGGCAGTCCACGCGGCCAATGTTCAGGCCCTGGGTGCGCTCGACCAGCACGCCCTTTTGCTTGGGGCAGTCCTGGGTCCAGACGGTGTTCTTGTTGTTCAGGTCATCGACGCTGGAGCGCAGCGACATCACGCCCACCAGTTCGCCCAGCTTGGTGCGCATCTGCCAGAGCTTGGCCTGCAGCGGTTTGTCCTTGGCCAGGTCTTCGGGCAGCACATCGAGCACCTCGCTGTCCGTGCCCCAGTAGGTCCAGCGCAGATCGGTGTTTTGGTCCATCGACACCAAGGTGCGGCCCACCGGCTCCACATTCGACGGCAGCGGTGCGCAGGCGCTCAGCACCACGGCTGCGGCAGCGCACCCCAGCCAGGACAGAGAACGGGCAGCGGAAAAAGACATAAGGCGGATCCTGAAAACAGTAGCGGCGGCCAACAGACAGTGCGTGGCCTGTGCCACACCGCCAAGCCCTGCATCATAGCAAGGCCCTTGCGGATTCTGTTCTAGGCCGTTGCGGATTCTGTCCGAGGCCGCCGGGCTGAATCAGGAGACTTTGGCCGCGAGTGTATCCAAATGCATCACTTGCTCTGGCAACTGGCCGGCAGATACTGTTGCGCCGCACCATCAGCGCTGCAATGCCAGATCACCTTGCCGCCCTCGCCCTGCATGGGCTGCATCTGCAACTGGCCATGGAGGGTCAGCGCAGTCAGCGACATATCGTCGCTGTCATACATCAGCCGGCCTTCCTGCTCCGGCGACACACCCGCATCGGCCAGTGAATCCGGCACTTCTTCATAGGTCTGGTAGTAGCGCGACAGCGCCTGGCGCACCGGCTCGGCCTGGGTCCATTCCTTCTCGAAGGCCTCCTTGCCCTTTTGCGACTGCATGCCCTGCATCAGCATCTGGCTGAAGGCACCGCCCCCGGCTCCGCCCTTGAGCGCCGGGATCGCGACGGCGGCCGCGATACCGATGATCGCGATCACCATCAGCAAGCCCACGGCCCCGCCACCGGCCCGGCCGCCATAGGGCACAAACAGCGCAAACAAGTAAGAGAAGGGGTTGCGGCCCGGCATCTTGATGCCGGGGCTGATCATGCGCGCCACGCGCTTGGTCAGCCAGGGATAGCCGCCCAGCAGCTCATGCAGATCGGGGAAGAAGCCCCGGTTCGTCATGGTCTGGCGCGCATACTGCACCAGGTTGATGGTCTTCCACTTCTGCGCGCCAGCGGCCAGCACCGACAGCGCGCGGCCGGCCGATTCCGAGCCTTCGCAGCAGGCGCGGCCATGCAGGTCACAGGTGTATTCCTGGGCGCGCGCATAGGCCGCGCCAATCAGCGGCAGCCACAGCACCGGCATGCGCCAGAAATGGCCGGTCAAATGGCCTTGCTTGATATGGCCCAGCTCATGGCCAAAGTAGAAGTTGATGCCATCGGGCAGCGCGCGCATCGCATCCACCGTGTCGCTCAGCACAATGACGAAGTTGCGGCCCAGAAAGCGGGTGGCAAAGGCATTCATCAGGCCATCGCCTTGCAGCAAATAGGCCTCGGGCGGGTCCACCAGCTCCAGCTTCTTGCAGCACTGCAGGTACTGCAGGTAGAGCTCGGGGAACTGCTCGTCCGACAGCCGCACGGCGGTGCCACGCAGCCAGGCAATCAAGGCGGATTGGGCAAAGAGATAAAAAATGAAACCGATAAGCAGGTAGATCAGCACCGTGCCCAGGGTCAGCAACAAGATCAGCAACCATGCCAGCAGACCCAGAACCAGGGTGATGGCGCCCAGTGTCCGCTCACGCGGATACACCCACTCCTTCATATGTATCTCCTCTGTAAAGAGCGCGTATCATGCCCGAGACACGCGCGCTTTATAGAGGAAATTTATAAGATGTTGCAAAGCAGCAACTACCGCGTTCTGTTGCTTACATGCGGCTTACTTCGCGCAAGGTGACCAGCTCTTCGGCCATCGTCGGATGGATGCCAATCGTCTGGTCAAACAGCGCCTTGGTGGCACCAGCCTTGATCGCCACCGCAAAGCCCTGGGTGATCTCGGCCGCATCGGCGCCCACCACATGCAGGCCCAGCACCTTGTCGCTGGCGTCATCCACGACCAGCTTGACCAGGCAGCGCTCGCTGCGGCCCGACAGGGTGTGGCGCAGCGGTTTGAAATCGCTGCGGTAGATGCGCACGGCCCCATGGCGCTCGCGGGCCTGGGCCTCGGTCAGGCCCACGGTACCGATCTGTGGATGGGTGAACACCGCCGTCGGGATATTGTCGTAGTCCATCACGCGCGCGGGCTTGCCCGCCTCGGGTCCCCAAATATGGTCCACCCAGGCCATCGCTTCGGCCAGCGCCACTGGCGTCAGCTCCATGCGCCCCACCACATCGCCCAGTGCATGCACGCTGGGCTGGGCGGTGGCCAACTGCGCATCGACGACGATGGCGCCGCTCTTGTCCAGCGCAATGCCCAGCGCCTCCAGCCCCAGGCCGGCCACATTGGCCTTGCGGCCGGTGGCATACAGCACCTGGTCGGCCTTCAGCTGTGACCCATCGGCCAAGGTCAATGTGCGCTCGCCGCTGGCCGCATCGCAGCTGATCTCTTTCACTTCGGTCTTCAGGCGCAGGTCCACGCCGCTCTTGCGGATCTCTTCGGCGACAAAGCTGCGCACCTCGTCGTCAAAGCCGCGCAGGATCTGGTCACCCCGGTGCAGCAGGCTCACCTGCACGCCCAGGCCATGGAAGATGCTGGCCATCTCGCAGCCGATATAGCCGCCTCCCACCACCACCAGGCGGCGCGGCAGCTCGGCCAGGTCAAACATCTCGTCGGAGACGATCACATGCGCGCTGCCCGGCAGATCGGGGCGCACCGGCGTGCCGCCAGTGGCGATCAGGATATGGGCCGCGGTCAAGGTGCGCACCTCGGCGCCATCGGCAGAGACGACCACGGTGTGGGCATCGGCGAGCCGCCCTTGGCCGGCAATGCGCTCCACATTCGCGTTGCGCATCAGGCCCTCGTAGATGCCATTGAGCCGGGAGATCTCCTGCGCGCGCGCCGCTTTGAGTGCCTGCCAGTCCAGCGCAATCGCCTCGGGCATTTGCCAGCCGTAACCGCGCGCCTCTGCAAAGGCCTCGGCATAGCCGGCCGCATAGCTGTAGAGCTTTTTGGGGATGCAGCCGACGTTGACGCAAGTGCCGCCCATGGCCTTGGACTCCACCACCGCCACCTTGGCGCCCCGTGCTGCCGCCATGCGGGCTGCCCGCACGCCGCCCGATCCGCCGCCAATCACCACCAGATCCAGATCCCAGGAATGGCTTGTCTGCATGCTTTGCGCTCCTTTGTTTGCTATGCAAGGCATTGTGCAAAAACACCGGGCGCAGTGCGCGTGTGCGGTTATCGCCGCATCGCGTAGGCCCAAAGCAAAAGCCTGCAATGCGGGTGCGATTGCAGGCTTTGGAGGCCAGCGCCCAAAGGCACTGGCAGGGCAGGCAGATTTACTTGACCAGCTGGGCCAGGTCGCCGGCGCTGTACTTCTTGGCCATTTGCTCCAGGCTGTAGCCCTTGATCTTGCCGCCCTGGCCTTCGCAGCCGAACTCGATGTAGCGGGCCTTGCAGACTTGCTTGGCCGCTTCACGGGCGGGCTTGAGCCATTCGCGGGCGTCGAACTTGTCGGGGTTCTCGGCCAGGAACTTGCGCACCGCGCCGGTCATCGCCAGGCGGATGTCGGTGTCGATATTGATCTTGCGCACGCCATACTTGATGGCTTCCTGGATCTCTTCGACCGGCACGCCGTAGGTTTCCTTCATCTTGCCGCCGTACTGGTTGATGATGGCCAGCAGCTCCTGGGGCACCGACGAGGAGCCATGCATCACCAGGTGGGTGTTGGGGATGCGGGCATGGATTTCCTTGACGCGCGAGATCGCCAGGATGTCGCCCGTGGGCTTGCGGCTGAACTTGTAGGCGCCGTGGCTGGTGCCGATGGCGATCGCCAGTGCGTCCAGTTGCGTGGCCTTGACGAACACGGCCGCTTCTTCGGGGTCGGTCAGCATCTGGCTGTGGTCCAGCTTGCCTTCGGCGCCAATGCCGTCTTCTTCGCCGGCTTCACCGGTTTCCAGGTTGCCCAGGCAGCCCAGTTCGCCTTCGACAGTGGCACCGATCTGGTGGGCCATCGCGACGACCTTCTGGGTCACATCGACGTTGTAGTCGAAGGACGATGGCGTTTTGCCGTCGCTCATCAGCGAGCCGTCCATCATCACCGAGCCAAAGCCCAGGTTCAGCGCGCCCTGGCAGATCTCGGGGGTGGTGCCGTGGTCCTGGTGCATCACCAGCGGGATGTGCGGGTACATCTCGGCTGCGGCCTGGATCAGGTGCTTGATGAAGGGCTCACCGGCGTACTTGCGCGCGCCAGCGCTGGCCTGCAGGATCACGGGCGCGCCGACTTCGTCTGCCGCCGCCATCACGGCCTGGACTTGTTCCAGGTTGTTGACGTTAAAGGCAGGGATGCCGTAGCCATTTTCGGCGGCATGGTCGAGCATTTCGCGCATCGAGATCAAAGGCATGGTGGTCGGGTCCGTTCTAATGCAAAGAAAGAGTGCTGCAGCGGCCACAGCAGCCGCGTCAACACCCTGGATTCATATTTGCGGCATGGTAACCGCTTGGTAACTGCCTATTTTAGCAAGCTCAGGCCATCTGGGCGAGAGGCATACTGAGGCGGTAGCAAGTGGTATAGGGTGCCAGCGCCTGCGGCTGCCCGAAAGCGCCCCCGTGCAAAGCCATGATGCGCTGCACAATCTGGTGGCCCAGCTGCAGGCTGTCCACCGGCTCGGGTGCTGCCTTCTCCTGCAGGCGGCCACCATCGTCACAGACCTGCAGCCAGCACTGCCCGCCATCGCTGCCGCCCTGCACCTCGATCTGCGTGCCCTCGGGGGTGTGGCGCAGTGCGTTCTCGACCAGGTTGCGCACGGCCACCTCCAGCAGCACGGCGTGGCCTTTCACCCACAGTTGCTCGGGCATGTCCACCGCCACACTGCCGCCCCGGCGCCAGGCCGCCTGGGCATATTCGGCGCCCACGTTGCGCGCCAACTGCGCCAGATCGACCGGCGCGGCCTGCTGGGTCAGCGCCACACGGCTGCTGCGGGCCAAGGCCAGAATCTGGTTGAGCACATGGCCTGCGCGCAGCGCATCGGCATGCAGGCGTTGCACCGCCTGGGCCTGCTGGGCGGGGTCCAGCCCGCCTTGCAGCGACTGCGCATGCAGGCTGATCGAGGCCAGCGGCGTGCGCAGCTCATGCGCCACCTGGTTGGCCAAGGTGCGCTCGCGCTCCATCGCCTCGTCATTGCGGTCCAGCAGGCGGTTGAACGCCAGGGTCACCGCCCGGAACTCCTGCCAGTTGTGGCCGGTGGACAGGCGCTGGCCCTGCTCGGGCTCGAGCTGCTCGACATCGCGCGAGAGCTGGGTCAGGGGCTTGAGGCCGGCGCGTATCGTCAGCCCCAGCACCAGGGTGACCACCGGCAAAAGCCACAGCCCGGGCAGAATCATCTGCCCGGCAATGTCATCGGCCAGGTCATCGCGCTCTTGCAGGTTGACCAGCACGGCCACCTTGCGCGTGTGCTCGGTGTTCCACTGCGTGAAGGTGCGCCAGACCTCGTGCTTGGGGCCCAGCTGGGCATCAAAAAAGCCACTGCGCCCATCGGCAAAATGCAGGCGCGGCGCGCTGCCGACATTGAGCACCAGATCGCCCTCGGCGCTCCAGACCTGCAGGCTCATCGACTGCTGGTAGTCATGCGCATGCAGGCCTGGCAGCGGCACGCGCTCGGTCGGCAGGCCCGGCGGGGTCTGCGCGTTGGAGGGGATATTGAGGACCAGCGCAGCGACGCCGGCCAGGTGCCCGTCGGTCAGCTCATCGGCCTCTTCAATGCCGGTCTGGTAGGCCCAGTAAACAAAACTGGCCCAGACGATGACCAGCGCCGCCAGAATCCAGACCAGCAGCCGGGTGCGCAGCTGGGGCAGGCGCTGGGGCTTGGCCGCTAGGTTCACGAGGCCTGGTCCTGGGGCATGAAGTAGCCCACACCGCGCATGGTCAGGATGTAGTCGGCACCCAGCTTTTTGCGCAGGTGGTGGATATGCACCTCCACCGCATTGCTCTCGACCGAGGCATCAAAACTGTAGAGCTTTTCCTCCAACTGCTGGCGCGACAGCACCCGGCCATGGGCCTGCAGCAGGATCAGCAAGATGGTGTAGGCCCGGGGCGAGAGCTCGACGCCTTCGCCCCCCAGGCGCACCTGGTGCAAGGCCGGATCCAGCACCAGATCACGGTAGTGGATCAGCGGATTGGCGCGGCCAGCGGCGCGGCGCAGCAGCGCACGCAGCCGGGCCTGCAGCTCTTCGGCATCAAAGGGCTTGGAGAGGTAGTCATCGGCGCCCAGGTCCAGGTTTTCGATGCGGTCATGCACGCCGTCGCGGGCCGTCAGCACGATGACCGGCGTGGCCGGATCAGGCAGGCTCTTGCGCAGGCCCGTGGGCGGCGGCGCATTGCGCAGCTGCTGCAACAGGCGCGAGCCATCGCCATCGGGCAGGCCCAGGTCCAGCAGCACCACGTCAAAGCCCTCGGCCGTCAGCGCGCGCCAGGCCTCGGCCAGGCTGGGGCACCAGTCCACCGCATGGCCGCGCTGCTGCAGATTGGCCTTGAGGCCCTCTGCAATGCCGGCATCGTCTTCCACCATCAGTATGCGCATGGCTGGCATTGTGCATGAACTGCGTCATTGCGCCTATGGCCTGGGCCCTGCACCTTGGACATTAAGAAAGCCTTAAGCCTGCCGCCGCAGCATCGCCAGATGCCTTCCTGCCCCCCTGCCTCGTTCGCCGATACACGCGCTCCCTTGTACAACCGCCGCTGGCTGCTGGCCACGGTGCTCAGTTTTGTGCTGATCGCCCTGTGGGATGCCGGGGGCCAGGACCTGGCGCTGGCCCAGCTCTGGGGCACGGCCCAGGGCTTTGCGCTGCGCGATGACCATTTTCTGGTCACCTATATGCACCAGGGCATGCGCAACCTCGGCTGGGTGGTCGTGCTGGCCTTGAGCCTGGGGGTCTGGCTGCCCTTTGGCGTGCTGCGCCAGCTGCCCACGGCCCGCCGGGTGCAGCTGCTCGTCAGCATTCTGGCGTCTCTCGCGGTGGTGGCCATCCTCAAGCGCAGCAGTGCCACCAGCTGCCCCTGGGATCTGTCGGTCTTTGGCGGCGTGGCCGAGTATGTATCGCACTGGCGCTGGGGCCTGCATGATGGTGGCGCGGGCCACTGCTTTCCGGCCGGCCATGCGGCCGCGGGCTTTTCCTTTGTCGGCGGCTATTTTGCGCTGGCGCGTGACACACCGCGCGCCGCGCGCTGGTGGCTGGCGGTGGCGCTGGTGATAGGCCTGTTGCTGGGCCTGGGCCAGCAGATGCGCGGCGCCCACTACATGAGCCACACCTTGTGGACCGCCTGGCTGTGCTGGACCGCGGGCCTGGCTATTGACATGGGCATGGCACGCCGCCGCAGCCAAGCTGCGGACTAAGAGCCGGAAGGCCTAACCGACCAGGCGCCAGTGGTTGTCAAACATCAGCCCGGTCACCGTATCCAGTGCGGTCACCACTTGGTCGCTGCTGCGGCTTGTCCGCTCGGCCACCCCGTGGCCGCCGCCGGCCCATAGCCGCGCGCCATCGCGGGCCACGGGGCAGACATCGCCCTGCGGACTGTTGCCCAGGTAGCGCGCCTGCGCGTCAAACCAGGCCATGCAATCGGACTTGGGGCAGCTCACCACAAAACCGCCTTGTGCCAGCGGCGCGCATTCCACGCTGCCGCCGTAGCCGGCCAGCGGCGGCTGGTCTTGCGCCAGCTGCAGGCGCTGGCCGTCCCAAACGGCAAAGATAGCTGCGTTTTGGCGCCGCGCATCGTCATGCTCGGCCTGCAGCGCAATGCCCAGGCGCTGGCGCGCGGCATCCCAGGCCAGGTGGCGGATCGACAGGCGCGGGTCGGGCAGCTTCCACTGGCCCAGCAGGCGCCCATCGGCCGGGTGCAGCGCGACGAGGGACGGATCCATGCTGTCCAGCCATTTCTTGCTGCGGCCGGTCTCGCTTTGCGTGGGGATGCCGCCATTGGCGACGACCAAGGTCCCGGCTGGCAGGCTGCCCAGCGCGGCGGGCAGCACCAGCAGCTCATGCGGGTCCATGCCATGGCTGCGCCATTCAGCCAGTTTTTCCAGGCTCGTGGCATCGCGCAGGCCAATGCAGCCCTGGCTGTCTTCCAGATCGGTTTCGGTGGTGAACAGCATCCCGCTGCCGCCTGCGCCCGCCTGGGCCTGCCAGGCCCGTGCCGTCGCGGGGCCCGCCAGTGCCACATGGCCGTTGAAACAACGGTCCTCCTGCATCCAGGCCCATTGCAGCGTGTCTGTCTGGGGCTGCCAGCGCAGCAGCCAATCCCCGGGCCGGCGCGCGGCAAAGACCAGTTGGCCGCCGGGCAGCGTTTGCACACCATGGCCGCGTGTGGGCAGCGGGGTGCGCGCCGCAATGCGCCAGGCATGGCCGCCGCTGGCTTGGGGCAGCACTTCGAGCACCCCGGCCCAGTCCTGCGCCATCGCGCTGGGGCCATCGCGCCAGACGGCTGCCAGCCAGGTCACCCCAGCCGTGCTGCCCGCATCTTTGGCAAACGACAGTTCGGCCAGGCCCAGCGCGCCCATCGCCGATGCACCCAGCCCACGCAGCAGCGCGCGCCGGGGCAGGGATGTGGATAACACGGTCACAGCTTGTCCTCAGTCGCCATCGCTGTCGCTAAAGCCCAGCGGAATATCGAGCGCCGGCGCCACCTCGGCCTGGTACAGCGCCGTGATGCCCTTGAGCTTGGTAGCGAGCGCCAGAATCTCGCTGTTGGCCTGTGCCCCCTCCTTGGCAGGCAGCTTGCCAGGGGCCGGCATCGCGGCATCGACCACGCCAATCGCGTCGCGCCAGCGCTGGGCCAGGGCGATATGGCCCTTGCTGAGCAGCAGTGCCTCAATCGAGATCAGGTCCTTGCCAGGCACGGGCGGCTGCTGGCGCTGCGCCGGGGTCAGCAAAGCCTGGGCATGCAGGGCCTGCCACTGGGTCTGCCACTCGCGCCAGTTGTCGGCCATTGCGATGCGTGCAAAGGCGGGCGCCTTGTTGCTGCCCTCGACCACCTTGACCGGCTTTTCCATCTGCGCCCAGCGCAGGCGCTCCAGGCCGCCCAACCACTGGTTGACCCATTCCTCGATCGCCGCGCCGGTTTCCTTGGCGCCGGGGCTGGCCACATCCTCGGGCTCGCTCTCCGAGCCTTCGACGCTCCAGGTCTTGCTGCGCAGGGGCTCCAGCGCCGCTTGCAGGCTTTGGGCCTCGGCGCTGATCGCCTTGGCCACCTGCAGCGCAAACGCGCATTCCGGGCTGGCCGGCTGCAGGCCCTGGCTCAGCAGCCAGTCCAGCGCGCCAAAGCCCTTGGCGGGCGTGCCCACCAGCTCCATGTCGGCAGCGCTCTGCGGGCCTTTTTTGACGGCGCGGGTGATCAGCGCCGTGCGGATCGGCGTGAAATCAATCTGCCGCAGCGAGCGGCGCTCCACCAAGGGCCCCACGCTGGGCGTGGACAGCTGCAGCCAGGCGGTATGGCTGCGCTGCCACTGGCCGCGCAGCTCCGCCGCTGCGGTTTTGGCGGCAGCGGCCGGCCCGGCGCAGAAGCTGGCGAGCGCCTGGTCCTGCGCATTGGCGGCCAGCGTAAAAGCCGCTGCACGGGCTGGCAGGTGCTGGCCATACAGGCTTTGCAGCGCCTGGGCGGCCGTGTAGTACGGCATGGGGGTGTCGGCAGCCTGCGCCAACGGGGCAGCGCTGCCCATGGCGGCCAGGGCAACCAGAGCGCAAGCTCTGCCCCAGGATTGCGCGGCCTGGACGGGCCCCGTTTTCAAACCAACTTGCGTCATAGCGACTCCACAAACTTGACCAAGGCCTCGCGCTCGGCGGCATCCATGTTCAGCACCTGCTGCTTGGCCTGCTCGGCCTCGCCGCCATGCCAGAGGATCGCTTCGAGCACGCCCCGCGCACGGCCATCGTGCAGCAGGCGCTGGTGGCCGTTCACATCCTGGATCAGGCCAATGCCCCACAGCGGCGGCGTGCGCCACTGCTGGCCGTTGGCCAGAAAGTCCGGCCGGCCATCGGCCAGCGCCGGGCCCATGTCATGCAGCAGCAGATCGGTATAGGGCCAGATCTTCTGGCCGGCAATGTTCTTGGCCGTCAGCCGGGGGAAGGGGCCGGGGCCGGTCACATAGCTGGGCTTGTGGCAGACGGCGCACTGCGCCTGGGCAAACAGGCGCTGGCCCAGCTTGACGGCCGAGTCATTGACGTTGCGGCGGGCCGCAGGCGCCAGGGTGGCCTGGTAGAAGATCACATCGTCGAGCGTCTTGTCATCGATCTCGGGCGCATCGGCGCGCGCCTGGGCCGCCGTGCGGCCGGCGCTGGACTTGTCCAGACCGCCGCCATGCGGCGCGGCCAGGCAGTCTTTTTGCGCCGGGGTGCAGTTCTCGTTCGGGAAGATGCGCGAGGTGATGCCCATGTCGCCCGAGAAGGCGTTGGCCGTCTGGTGCGCCACGCTGGGCGAGTTGGCCTTCCAGCCAAAGCGGCCAATCGCCTCGCGCTGGCCATAGGCATCCCAGACGCGGTTGACCTGGCCCTTGATGGGGCCGGCCAGCGCCGCCTGCTCCTGCACATTGGCGAGGATGTCGGCCTCGGCAATGGCCTCAATCAGGCCCACACCCACCACCTGGGGCGCAATGCGCGGGCCGATCATCACATCCTTGGCCATGGGCCCATAGCCCAGGTCGGTCAGCTCGTAGCGGGGTTGGATCAATTCGTAGGGCGTGCCATCGGCAAAGCGGCCCTGGATGGGCGTGCCATGGATGCGCACAATGCCCTCGGGCTTGACGCCCTGCACGGCCGCATTGTTGAACTGGTCGCCATAGGTCGGCTCGGGCACCACGCCCGCATGCGGGTCGGCCTTGCCGGGCACCGACAGGCGGATCAGCAGCGCCACCGTGGGGTCGGGATCGGGGCCCAGCGTGCGGTGGAACTCGGGCGGCTCACCGCGCCCGTCCATGATGTGGCAACCGCCGCAGCTGCGCGCAATGAAATGCGGGCCCAGGCCATCGCGCGCCCGGGTCGAGGCCGGTGCCTCCACCCAGTTGCGCTTGAAAAAGGAGTTGCCAATGACAAAGCGCGTGCGCTCTTCATCGGCCAGAGAGGCAAAAGGAAACGAGAACGCGTTCTTGCCGGTGGCAAACACCGTGGTGTCGCCGCCGGTCAGCTCGCTGGGGTCTTGCACGGGGGCCACGGCGGGGGCGCTGGTCTGCGCCACGCTGGCCTCCGGGCGCAGCGCCACCGCCAGGGCGGTGGCCGCGCACAGACCCGCTGCTGCCCATGCCAGCCGCTGCACGCGGCCACCGGGCTTCTTGTCATTCATCTTCACAGACATAGTGCAGCAACGGTCCTTCGTCAGGGCTGGACCAGGGTCAGCTTGGTGATGCCGATGGCATTGGCCGCCTGCACCAGCAGCTTGGACTGCTCGGTGGCGCTGTCCACCGCCGCCTGGATGCGCTTGCGGCCGGGGGCGTCGGCGCCGCCAATGATTTCGCGGTCAAACGGTGCCTGGATGCCTTCGGTCGCCTTGACCGTGCTGTCGATCTGCGCGCTGGTCTTGCCCGACAGCTCGGCATTCTTGGCCGCCACCAGGTCGGCCAGCGAGGCCACCTTCAAGGTCGTGCCATCGCGGCGCTTGTACTGGCCCAGCCAGACGTTCTGGATGCCGGTGGCATTGGCGACCATGTCGCGGTGGGTGTTGTCGGAGAAGCAGGAATGCTCGTCTTCCTGGTCCTGCGAGTTCAGCGGCACTTCCATGCGCTCGCCGGCCAGCTCGCCGCGCGAGAGCGAACCCAGGCCGACGATGATCTTGCGCACCGATTCCACACCGCCCTTGTCGAACTGGGCGCGGTAGTTCTTCTGGCCGGGTGCCCAGGCCTTGCTGACGCCCGCCAGGTCGTCGATCAACAACTCGGTCACCACCTTCAGGTAGAGGCGGCGGCGGTCGGCATGGGCGCGCTTGCCGTCCACATAGTCTTCAAACGAACGGTCACCCGGGCCGGTTTCGGACAGGTCCTGGCCCCAGAGCAGAAACTCGATCGCATGCCAGCCGGTGGCAATGTTTTCCTCGCCACCGCGCTCATTTTGCTTGGCCAGGTTGGCCTTGGTGATCTTGAACTTGGGGTCGTTGATGAAGCCGGCGTTGGGCTTGCCCTCAACATAGTCGACATAGGACTCGTCCATCGGCCAGGCGTTGATCTGGCCTTCGGGGCCGTTTTCATCGTCGATCGGGCCGCCGTAGAAGCGGAAGGCTTCCGTCTGGCCGTAGAACTCACGCGCGTCGATCCAGCTTTTGCGCGCCGCTTCCAGTGTGTCTTTGGAGGGGGCGGCGAGCAAGGAGGCAATGGCCTTTTGCATGTCGCGTGCCGATGCGAGGCTGTCGCTGTAGTTGGCATAGACCAATTCGCTGTAGCCCGTGGCTACCGCACGGGCGTCCAGCTTGCTGGCCTTGGCGGCCGCCGTCTGTGCAAACGCCGGTGCAGACACCCCCGCGACTGCGCCCAAACCCAGGCCCAAGGCCAACTCCAACACCGAACGGCGTACTAGTCGTTGCGACATAGATTCCCTCTTCCAAAAAAACAGGCAGGCACAGCGGCGCTGTGCTGCTCAACAACAAGGGCTTGGCTGGGCTGCTATGTGCGTGCGTGTTGTGAATTCTTATCGCAGCAGCTTGGCTAGGTGATCGAAGGCCAGGCTGGTGAACCACCGGTTTGCCCCTGTCTCCGGGGGGCAAAAAAGCCTGGCTTCGAATAGATTCAGCGCAGTCCTTTGATCCACACGGACGTGCGGGCAGGCTCGCTGAAGCGCCATAGTATCGCCGCAGTCACAAATCCGCACAAAATTGGACGGATCTACAGAGGCTGGCTGCCGTGCGGTGGCGCCGCACAAAAAGGCCAAAAAGCAGGCGCAAAAAAGGGGCGCCAGCCAGCGCCCCTGTGTCTGTCAATAACCGCGCAGGTTTAAATCACGCGGCTGATCTTCATCATATTGGTGCCGCCGGGCGAGCCCATCGGTTCGCCGCAGGTGATCGCATAAATATCGCCGCTTTGCACGATATCGCGGGCCTTCAGGTGCACCTCGGCCTGGGCCAGTGCGGTGTCGCGGTCGGCGCTGGTGTCCATCAGCAAGGGGCGCACATTGCGGTACAGCGCCATCTTGCGCTGGGTGGCCACCTTGGGGGTCAGCGCGTAGATGGGGATCTGGGTGCGGTGGCGGCTCATCCACAACGCAGTCGAGCCGCTGTCCGTCATCGCAACCAGGGCCTTGGCGCCCAGGTGGGTGGCGGTAAACAAGGCGCCCAGCGCAATGCTCTGGTCGATGCGCTGGAAGGTCTTGCCGACAAAGTCGGTGTCCACATCCCAGTCGGCCGAGGCCTCAGCCTGCGCGCAGATATCGACCATCTCCAGCACGGTCTCGAGCGGGAACTTGCCAGCGGCGGTCTCGGCGCTCAGCATCACCGCATCGGTGCCGTCGAGCACCGCATTGGCCACGTCGCTCACCTCGGCGCGGGTGGGCACCGGGTTGGTGATCATGCTCTCCATCATCTGCGTGGCAGTGATGACGACCTTGTCCATCTCGCGCGCCATGCGGATCATCTTCTTTTGCAGCGCCGGCACGGCCGCATGGCCCACTTCGACAGCCAGGTCACCGCGCGCGACCATGATGCCGTCGGACACGCGCAGGATGTCTTCGAGGTGCGGAATGGCTTCGGCACGCTCGATCTTGGCGATCAGGCCCGGGCGGTGGCGGTACTCGGCCGCGGCCACCATGCACAGCTGGCGCGCCATTTCCATGTCGGTAGCGGTCTTGGGAAAGCTGACGGCCACATAGTCGGCCTGGAAGCTCATCGCGGTCTTGATGTCTTCCATGTCCTTGGCCGTGAGCGCCGGCGCGGTGAGGCCGCCGCCCTTTTTGTTGATGCCCTTGTTGTTGGACAGCTCGCCCCCCAACTTGACCGTGGTGTGCACGGCATCACCCCGCACCGCGTCCACCGTCAGCACGATCAGGCCGTCGTTGAGCAGCAGCACATCGCCGGGCTTCACATCGCGCGGCAGCTCCTTGTAGTCCAGGCCCACGCCCTGCAGGTCACCGGGCTCCTGGCGCGAGGCATCGAGCACAAACCGGGCACCGGGCTCGAGCATCACCTTGCCTTCGGCAAACTTGCCGACGCGGATCTTGGGGCCTTGCAGGTCAGCCATGATCGCCACCTCGCGGCCGGCGCGCTGCGCAGCCTCACGCACCATGCGGGCGCGGTCCACATGGTCCTGCGCCTTGCCGTGGCTGAAGTTCAGCCGCACCACGTTGACCCCCGCGCGGATCATCTCTTCGAGCAGCGCCGGCTCGCTGGAGGCCGGCCCCAGCGTGGCAACAATCTTGGTGGCGCGGCGGATCTTGGGCGAAATCATGGGCAGGTCCCCTGTGTCTTTGTCTCAAAAGTGGGGCCGGCTCCGTCACCAGATGCCGACCCGATGTAATTCAGTTCCATTCTGACACGAGAAACGTGCACAGGGAGTTACATCGCGGTTTCATTCGATGTGCGTTTGCACAATTGCGTAGCCCCAAAAAAAACACCTGCGCGGCACGGGGGCCGGGCAGGTGTACTGTCAGGAGGCAGTCGCTGGTATCAGGCCAGATCGGCAGGCCGGGCCGCGCCATCGCGCATCAGCGCCTCGATCTCGTCGGCCTTCACCGGCACACCGCGCGTGAGCAGCTCGCAGCCGTCGTCGGTGATCAGCGCGTCGTCCTCGATGCGGATGCCGATGTTGTGGAAGGCCTCGGGCACGCCGTCGGCCGGGCGCACATAGATGCCCGGCTCGATGGTGGTCAGCATGCCGGGGCGCAGGATGCGGCTGGGGCGGTTGAGGATCAGCTCGCCCGAGAGCGGATCGCGCCGCTCACTGGTGTGCCCGAGCTCGCTGGGCTCGATGTAGCTGCCGCAGTCATGCACATCCATGCCCATCCAATGGCCGGTGCGGTGCATGTAGAACTGGAAGTAGCTGCGGTTGTCGATGACATCCTGCACGCCGCCGACCTTGTTCTTGTCGAGCAGGCCCAGATCGAGCATGCCCTGGGCCAGCACGGCGACGGTGGCGTCATGCATGTCGTTGAAGCGCTTGCCGGGCCGGGCCAGCGCAATGGCCGCATCCTGGCTGGCCAGCACCAGGTCGTACAGATCGCGCTGCGGGCCGGTGAACTTTCCATTGGCCGGGAAGGTGCGGGTGATGTCGCTGGCATAGCCATCGAGCTCGCAACCGGCATCGATCAGCACCAGCTCGCCGCTGCGGATGGGCGCGGCATCGGCGCGGTAGTGCAGCACACAGGCATTGGCACCGGCGGCGACGATCGAGCCATAGGCGGGGGACTGCGAGCCGTACTCGCGGAAGGCCTGCAGCAGCTCGGCATCCAGGTGGTATTCGCGCACATCCTGGCCGGCATGGATCATGCGGGCCGAGCGCTGCATCGCCAGGATATGGGCGCGGGCGCTGATGGCACCGGCGCGGCGCAGGATCGGCACCTCATGCGCATCCTTGAACAAGCGCATCTCGTCGAGCACGGCGCACAGGTCGCGCTGCTGCTCGGGCACCAGCGCGCCATAGCGGGTGCGGGCGCGCACGCCGTTGAGCCATTGGGCCACCGTGCCCTCGAGCCCCTGGTGGATCGCAAACGGGTACCAGACCACGCTGCGGTTTTCCAGCATCTTGGGCATGCGGGCGGCCTGCTCGGCCACCGAATAGGCTTCGGTCACGCCCAAGGCCGCCACTGCTGCCTCGGGGCCCAGGCGGTAGCCGTCCCAGATCTCGCGCGCCAGGTCCTTGGGCGCGCAGAACAAGGTGGTCTTGCCATCGGCGCTGATCACCAGGCTGGCATTGGGCTCGGTGAAGCCGGTGAGGTAGTAGAAATAGCTGTCGTGGCGGTAGAGAAAGTCGCTGTCGCGGTTGCGCGGGTGCTCGGGCGCGGTGGGAATGATGGCGATCCCGCCCTCGCCCAGCTGGCGCGCGACCTGGGCGCGGCGCTCGGCATAGACGGACTGTGCGGGAATGGCTGGGGTGGGGGCGGGTGCTTGCATGCTGCTATCGTACTGCAGAGCTTTACCACTGCGCCTGAGGTTGCATCTGCGTGACAAGCCCTTGAGATCGTTTTTATGATTTAAGAGAGTTGGCACATAATGCCGCATGCCCCACCGCTGGAAACCCAACGTCACCGTGGCCGCCGTCATTGAGCGCGATGGCCGATTTTTGCTGGTAGAGGAAGACACCTCGGACGGCATCCGCCTGAACAATCCGGCAGGCCATCTGGACCCTGGCGAATCCCCCATCCAGGCCTGTGTGCGCGAAGTGCTCGAAGAGACGGCCTTTGACTTCAAGCCCTCGGCCCTGCTGGGCATCTACATGAACCGCTTTGTGCGCAGCAAAAGCGGCGCCGACACCACCTATATGCGCTTTGCCTTTACCGGCACCGTCGGCGCGTTCTACGAAAACCAGCCGCTCGATGAAGGCATACGCCGCACCGTCTGGATGACCGCCGACGAAATGCGCGCCGAGGCCCACCAGATGCGCAGCCCGCTGGTGCTGCAATCGCTGGACGACTACCTAGCCGGCCAGCGCTTTGCGCTGAACCTGATCTACACCGATGTGTCCGTGCTGGTGCAGCCCGACGGGGTGAGACCGCTCGAATAGGCGCGCACCAACAACAAGCCCATGGCCCAGCACCATGGGCTTTGTTTTTGGCGGCGCGCCGTCTACGCTTGGCGCTAACGCGATTGCGCGCAGCGGGCAGGCATGGCAAGGTGCATCCACACCATAACGAGGAGACACACCATGCCAGACCGCAACCCCTGTCGTTTTGCCACCCGCCTGGCCCTGCCGCTGGCCGCTGCGCTGCTGGCAGCCGGCTGCAGCTCGCTGGGCACGCCGCCCACCCGCCAGCACAGCGCCAGGATTGCCGGGCTGGAAAAGCCCGCCGAGGTGCTGGTCGACCAGTGGGGCGTGCCGCATATCTACGCGGGCACCACCTATGACGCCTTTGTGGTGCAAGGCTATATGGCCGCACGCGACCGGCTCTGGCAGATGGACCTGTGGCGCAAGCGCGGTCTGGGCCAGATGGCCCAGGACTTTGGCCCGGCCTGGGTCGAGAGCGACAAGGCGGCGCGCGCCGTGCTGTTCCGTGGCGACATGTACCGCGAATGGCTGGCCTATGGCTCGGACTCCAAGCGCGTGGCCGAGGCCTTTGTGGCCGGAGTGAACGCCTTTGTCGCCCAGACGAAGGCTGACCCCAGCCTGCTGCCCGAAGAGTTCAAGCTGCTGGGCTACCAGCCCGCGCAGTGGGCCGCAGAAGACACGGTGCGCATCCGCCACCATGGCCTGACCTTGAACTTTACTGGCGAGGTCGACCGCGCCCAGGCCTTTTGCGAAGGCAAACACAACGGCGCCCGCGTGGACTGGCTGCGCCGCGAGCTGGTGCCCGATGTGAAGCCGCAGATCCCGCAAGGGCTGGAGGTCTGCGGCCTGCCCGGCAAGGAGCTCAAGCGCGCCTATGCGCTGGCCACCGCCAGCCCGCGCTTTACCAAGGAGAACGTCAAGGTCTCCGTGCAGGACATGGCCCCCGAGCAGTTGCTGGCACTGGCCGAATCGACCTTGAACCAGCCCGATGCCAACACCTTGGCCAGCTACGGCAGCAACAACTGGACGATTGCGCCGGGCATGACCACGACCGGCCGCCCGATTCTGGCCAATGACCCGCACCGCGCCCACGGCGCGCCCAGCCTGCGCTATATCTCGCACATCTCGGCTCCCGGCATGGATGTGATCGGCGCTGGCGAGCCCTTTCTGCCCGGCATCTCCATCGGCCACAACGGCCGCATCGCCTTTGGCCTGACGCGCTTCTACATGGACCAGGAAGACCTGTATGTCTACGAGACCAACCCGCACAACAGCAAGGAATACAAGTACCAGGGCCGCTGGGAGCCGATGACCCGGGTGACGGAAAACATTGCCGTCAAGGGCGCGGCCCAGCCCGTCATCGTCGAGAACTGGTACACCCGCCACGGCCCGGTGCTGGCTGCGGAAGGTAACAAGGCCTATGCGCTGCGCGCCGCCTGGCTGGACCTGGGCATGGCGCCCTATTTCGGATCGATGGACTACATGCGCGCGCAGGACTTTGACCAGTTCCGCGCCGCGATGAACCGCTGGGGCGCACCGGGCGAGAACCAGGTCTATGCCGACAGCAGCGGCAATATCGGCTGGATCCCCGGCGGGCTCACCCCCATCCGCCCCAACTGGGACGGGCTGATGCCGGTGCCTGGTGACGGCCGCTATGAATGGACGGGCTACCGCCATGGCGATGAGCTGCCCTGGGAGTTCAATCCCCAGCGCGGCTATGTGGTGACCGCCAACGAGAACAATGTGCCGCCTAACCACCCGCTCTACCAAAAAGGCATCGGTTACGAATGGTCCGACTCGGCCCGCGCGCAGCGCCTGCATGGCCTGTTTGAAAAGGCGGCCAAGGAGGGCAAGAAGCTCAGCGTCGCCGACTCCGAAGCCTGGCAGAGCGACATCGTCGCCGTACCGGCCCAGCGCCTGCTGAAGCTGCTGGCACCACTGCAAAGCAACGATGCCCAGACCGCCCAGGGCCTGGCGTTGCTGCAGGGCTGGGACGGCACCATGGCCAAGGACAGCGCCGCTGCTGCGCTGTATGAGGTCTGGAGCAATGCCACCCTGAAGAAAGCGCTGACCGACCAGGTGCTGGCCGCCAACGAGCGCAGCTTTGCCAAGGAAACCAGCGCCACCCGCATGATCGCGGTGCTGGAGCAGCCCCAAGGCTGGATGAGCGAGACCGAGCGCGACCAGGTGCTGCTCTCCTCCATCGCCCCGGCGATGCAATGGCTGCAAGCCAAGCTGGGCGCCGATGCCAAGAGCTGGACCTGGGGCAGCCTGCACCAGGCGATCTTTGTGCACCCGCTCGCCGGCGTGGTGGACAGCGCGACCAAGCAAAAGCTCAATGTCGGCGTGGGCGGCATCGGCGGCTCCTGGGCCACGCCCATGGCCACCAGCTACAACGTCGATACCTACCAGCTGACCTCGGGCGCGTCCTTCCGCATGGTGGTCGACGTGGGCAACTGGGATGCCTCGCGCGTGGTCAACACGCCCGGCCAATCGGGCAACCCGGCCAGCCCGCATTACCGCGACCTGGCCAACACCTGGGCGGCGGGCCAGTACTTTCCGCTGGCCTACTCGCGCAGCGCGGTAGAAAAGGCCACGCGCGAACGCATTGCGCTGACGCCGCAATAAGCCGGGCGGGCAGCGTCTGCTGGGGGCCTTGGGCGCTTATCGGCGCTGTTGGTCGCTGTTGGGCGACAAAACGCCACATAGCCCTAGCGAAGCAGGCGCCTGCCGCCAGGCGGATAATTGCGCCCATGGTTAAACAGCGCATCGTAGTGGGGCTGAGTGGCGGCGTGGATTCGGCCGTCACCGCGTATTTGCTCAAAAAACAGGGGCACGAGGTCGTCGGCATCTTCATGAAGAACTGGGAAGATGACGACGACAGCGAGTACTGCTCGTCGAACATCGACTTTGTCGATGCCGCAGCCGTGGCCGACGTGGTGGGCATCGAGATCGAACACGTCAACTTTGCCGCCGACTACAAGGACCGGGTGTTTGCCGAGTTTCTGCGCGAATACCAGGCCGGCCGCACGCCCAACCCCGATGTGCTGTGCAATGCCGAGATCAAGTTCAAGGCCTTTTTGGACCACGCCATGCGCCTGGGTGCCGAAAAGATCGCCACCGGCCACTACGCCCGTGTGCGCCAGAACCCCGATACCCAGCTCTTTGAGCTGCTCAAGGGGCTGGACCCGGCCAAGGACCAGAGCTATTTTCTGCACCGCCTGAACCAGGCCCAGCTGTCCAAGGCGCTGTTTCCGGTCGGTGAGCTGAAAAAGACCGAGGTGCGCCGCATTGCCGAAGAAATCGGCCTGCCCAATGCCAAGAAAAAGGACTCGACCGGTATCTGCTTTATCGGGGAGCGCCCTTTCCGCGATTTTCTCAACCGCTACATCAGCAAGGAACCGGGCCTGATCCTGGACGACCGCAACCGCAAGCTGGGCAAGCATGTGGGCCTGTCTTTCTACACCCTGGGCCAGCGCTCGGGCCTGGGCATTGGCGGCGTGAAGGAAAAAGGCGCAGCGCGTGGCGCGGGCGAGCATGCGCCCTGGTTTGTGGCGCGCAAGGAGCTGGACAAGAACATCTTGCGCGTGGTGCAAGGCCATGACCACCCCTGGCTGCTGTCGCAGGCGCTGGACGCCGACAACACCAGCTGGGTGGCCGGCCACCCGCCCGCTGCCGGCACCTATGGCTCCAAAACCCGTTACCGCCAGCCCGATTCGCCCGCGATCATCGGCGCCGATGCCACGCCCGCGCATTTCCACCTCGACTTCCCCGAGGCGCAATGGGCGGTGACGCCAGGCCAATCGGCCGTGCTGTATGACGGCGAAGTCTGCCTGGGCGGCGGCATCATCGCCAGCGTGGCGCCTTCGGCGGCCGCTTAAATAGTCAAGCAGGCGCGCCAGGCGCCTGCGCTGCCCCCGGCAACTCATCGCGCAAGATCCAGGCCGCCTCCTGGGTCGAGGCATGCGCGGGGTAGCGGATCTTCATGCGCATGAACACGCGCACCGCCTGGTCCGGCTTGTTGGCGCCTTGCTTGAGCACGCGCACCGTCAGCTCCAGCGCCTGGGGCACCAGATCGCTGCCGGCATAGTTCTTCTCAAACCCATGCAGCAGGGCCAGCGTGTGCGGCAGCTGCATGCGCTTCCAGGCCGTCTGCGCCAGCGCCAAGGTGTGGCTGGCCTCGTTCAGCCGAAAGCCCTTGTCGCGCTTGTAGCAACTGCCCCAGACCTCCAGCGCATCGCTGCTGCGCTGCTTTTGCAGCAGCAGCGCGATATAGCTTTGCGCATGGCGCGCCAGCTCATCGGCCTTGTCGCTGAGCTTGAGCACGCGGTGGTAGCGGCGCTGGTCGGCCAGGCTATCGGGCTCGCTGCGCTGCCACTCGCGCGCTTCGGCCAGGGCGGCGTTCATGTCGCCGTTCTGCACCAGCTGGGCCACCTGGGCATCGCGGCGCTGGGCCAGCGCGGTCTGCGGGTCAACCACCGGCACGCCCGCTTCAGCCTGCGGCGCCTTGTCCGGCGTGATGCCCAGGTCCGCATGGTTCTGGTACATCACATAGCCGATCATCGCGGCGATCACGCCGTTGAAATAAATCACCACAAAGGCCAGCAGGGGCGCCAGCAACGCCTGGGGCATCACCGTGACCAGGAGCGCAAAGGCCATCGGCACGCCCTGCATCAGCAGGAACAGAAACAGGCACAGCAGGCCATAGGGCAGACCGATGGCGCCCATCGTGCTCAGCAGCATGAAGGGGTTGATGGCAGCGCGCAGGCTGCCGCTGGTGATCAGCACCATCAAGGTGGCGGGGATCAGAAAGGACGAGAGCAGATCGCCCAGCGCCGCCAGCCCCGGGCTGACCCGGGCAAGCATGCCGATCAGAAAGCCATGCACCAGCAGCACGCCAAAGAACTTCCAGGGCAGCACCTTGAGGTCGGCATCGCAGGGGTAATCGTCGTAGTCATTGCTGTCAAGCACGCCGTGCGAGGCATAGGTTGCGATCTTGAACGCATGCCGGCTGATGGCCAGCAGCAGGCCCACTCCGACGAGCAAGCCGATCAGCAGGCCCCACATCAGCATATAGGCGCAGAGCGACAGCACCAGCGCATACAGCAAGGGCTTGCGCTGCAGCGGGAACAGGAAAAAACTGTTGAGCTTGCGCCAGAAAGGCTCGATCACCCATTGGGCGCTGTCAACGTCGTCTTGCTGTGGTGAACGCAGTGGGCCCATGGCCAGCCTTTCTGTCTGCCGCCCTCACTGGCGCAGCTTGGCAGCGATCATAAGGCATGGCTTCACCAAAACTTTACATGGAGCTGACGCACCAGGGTGCTAACCACTGCCGCCCATGCACTCGACCCGCATTCAGGTGCTGGCCTGGCTGAGCCAGCGCGTCACCGGCTCCTGCGGTGCGGCGCGCTGCAG
>NZ_KE148583.1:0-26995 GCF_000410635.1 Comamonas sp. B-9 | reverse complement strand
CAGGCGCGCAAGATGGCGGCATCGCTGGGTGCCAGCTTGGCGGCCTGGCGCCAGGCGGGCGCTGCCAGCTCAAAGGCCAGCGCATCGGTGTGCTTTTGCGCGCGCTGCACGGCGGCGGCCAGCGCGGCGCTCTGGGCCTGGGCCTGCTGCTTGTCTCGGGCGGCCACCTCGACCACCGACTCCTTGCGCCGCAGCTGCAGGTACAAGGCCATCAGCAGGCCGCCGGCCAGCAAGCCGCCAAAGTGCGCCATATAGGCCACGCCCTGCTGCCCCATGAAGTGCTGGGCCAGCTCAAAGCCCATCCATACCGGCAGCACCACCAGCGCGGGCCAGGTGGCGTAGTTGAAGTAGAAGGCCAGCATGTAGAAAAAGCGGATGCGCCGCATGCGGTAGAGCACCACATACATGGCCATCAGGCCGGCAATCGCGCCCGATGCGCCCAGCCCATAGCTGCCGGAGCCCGCATAGAACAGGCCCGCAAACAGCGAGGCGCTGACACCGGCGACCAGGTAGAAGCACAGGTAGAGCCCCGCGCCCAGCGCCATCTCCAAGGTGAACCCGAACAGAAACAGGAACACCATATTGCCCAGCAGGTGGCCGGTGCTGCCGTGCAAGAAGGTAGAGGTCAGCGCCTGCAGCGGCTGCAGCCCGGCACCGGCCTCATAGCTCATCGCCCAGCGGGTGGTAAAGGGCTTGGGCTCCAGCGGCGCAAAGCGGGCGCGGGCCGCCTGCCAGTCGGCATACAGCGGATCGGCCACGGTGATCACCTCACCGGCCAGCAGCTGGCGGCGAAAACGCCCCTCCTGCTGCATCAGCAGGTAGATCTGGCCGTAGTCCTGGTTTTTTTGCAGGCCCTGCACCGTGCGCACCATCTGCGGCTGGATGCGGCTGTCCGGTTTGCGGCTTTGTGCCTGCAGGTAGGTCACAAAGGCCGGCACCTCGATCGCCGGCAGCGCCGTATGCGCATAGGTTTTCGATGCCCGCTCCGCCGCCCGCTCCTCACCCCCTTGCCAGACCCAGAACACCAGGCAGTTGATCGCGATCAGCAGCAGCGTCATCCACGGCGGTGACTGCCAGGAGGGCTTGTTTTCCAGAGGGATGGCGATAAACATGGCGACTATTGTGCAGTCGCCATGCCGGCGCAGTGTTGGATTTTTGCCTTAGCTTACGGGGGCGCTGATGCGGTGCAGCGCCGGCTTGGCCACACGCACATAGTCCTGCGCGTTGAGCACCATCGAGCGGTCCAGCCGGCCGGCATTGAAGGCGATCTCGGCATGGCGCTCCACCAGTTCCGGGTCCACCACCAACGCCACCTGCGGGCCAGGGCTGAACGGCGGGATCGCGCCGATCACGCAGCCGGTCCGCTCCGTCGCCTCTTCCGCACTGGCCATCGTCATCTTGGGCAGGCCGAGCGCGGCTGCCAGCAGCCGAAAGTCCAATTTCTGGTCGCCCGGCAGCACGGCCAGCACCCAGTGCTCGGCATTGCGGGTCTTGCACAGCATGGCCTTGGCACCCTGGCCCGGCGTCGTGCCCCGGATGCGCGCCACCTCATCCGATTTGCCCTCGGCCGGGTGCTCCAGCACCCGAAAGCGCGCGCCCTCGCCGTCCAGTAGCTGCTGCAGATGGTCAAACACACTCATGGCTGCACTCCGGGCGCGACCACCGCGCCTTGCACCTGGTGCTGCGCCAGCGCCTGGGCGACAAAACCGCTGGCCTTGGCCGCTTCCACAAAGGCGCCCAACCACTGGATGGCGGCCTCACCCCGGGTCTTGGGCAGGCCCATGGCCTGCTGGATCAGCATGAAATGCCCGGGCAGCAGGCGCAGACCGGCATGGCTGGCCACCGCCGCCTCCAGCTGTACCTTGACGCCTGCGGCCACATCGCCCTGGGGTTGCAAAAAGACATCGACCACCGCAGGCGATGTGGGCGCGCGCAGGATGCGGGCGTTTTTCAGCGCACGCGTGAGGTAGAGGTCATAGGCGCTGCCCTGGCCAACCACCACTTCGTGCGCTGCCACATCCACCTGCGCGTTGTCGCTCAGTGCCGAATCGCTGCGCACCATGTAGGCGCCTTCAATTAGCACATAGGGGGCAGAAAAACCAATGCCCGCGCCCCGCACCGGGTCCACCGCGAAAAAGCCGACATCGGCCTGGCCCTGGGTGACGGCATCGACCGAGTGGGCGGCCGCCTCAAACAGCTGCAGCTCCAGCGGCAGACCCAGTTGGGCCGCCATGCGCGCGGCCAGATCGACGGAGACGCCTGCGGCCGAGCCATCGGCTCTTTTGTGCGCCAGCACCGGGTTGCCCACATTGATGGCGGCACGCAGGCGGCCGCTGGGCGCGATGAGGGATGCGATCTTGGAGCTATCCGAGGTATCGGCAGTACGGGCGGTATCGGTGCTAGGAGTCATGGCCGCTTTCATGCAAGGTTGAACAAAGGGCATGCCGTCAGCTGCGCGCCCCTCTCCAGGGCGGCACGGCCGCCATCAGGGGTGTTGCCGGGCCGGCATTGCGCGCGGCGCGTTCTGCGCCCATGCCGCATTCTCTACCGGCGGCAAAGCCGCAGTGGGCACTGGCCTTTTGCGCCCAAGCCGCTGGCCCGGCGCTGGCCAAGCCAGCGCAGCCGGCCCGCATGCCGCCGGTCCTGCCCGCTGCGGGTTTTACGCTTTGAATCATATGGCGGCTTGGCAACCTACCTTCTAGTAGGTATATTCAATGTCAACGCCATAACCCAGGTCCATTGACGATGTCTACCCGTGAAAAAATCATCCTGCTCAGCAACCACTTGATCCAGCAGCGTGGCTTCCAGGGCTTCAGCTATGCCGATCTGGAGGCGGGTATTGGCATTCGCAAAGCCAGTATCCACCACCATTTCCCCAGCAAGACAGACCTGGGAATTGCCTACTGTGACTACAAGCGGGCCGATTTCAAAGCCCTGGAGGCCGAGCTGCAAAAGCTGCCCGCCGGCGTGCCGCAACTCCATGCCTATCTGGATGCGTTTGCCGACTGTGCGGCGCAGGGGCAAATGTGCGGTGTCTACGCGATGCTGTCCGACAGCCACCTGTTTTCGCCCGAACTGCAAACGGCGGTCTACCAGCTGGCACAGACCGAGCAGCAGCTGCTGCAAGACATTCTGGTCGCGGGCCAGCGCAGTGCAGCCCTGCATTTTGCGCAGCCCCCGGCAGAGCTGGCCATGGTGGTCAGCTCTGCGATCAAGGGCGCGCTATTGCTCAACCGCATCCCGCCCCATGGGGCCTATGAGCGCGCAGCCAAAGCCATTGTGGACTGGCTGAGCGCCGCCCCATGACATCCGCATCCCAGCCGCTTTTTTAACCAGGAGACCACCATGAAAAATGCCATCCATCGCTTTATTCGCTCCGATGCCGATATCGCTGTGCTGCGAGTCTCGGTGATCTTTATTTTTGCGCTGTTCGGCACCTTCAAATGGTTTGATTTTGAGGTCGCCGAGTTGGAGCCCCTGATCTCGAGCACCTGGCTCAGCTTTCTCTACACCCTCTTCGGTGTGCACGGGGGCAGCTACTTTTTGGGCGTGGTGGAAACCTTGGCGTTTCTGGCACTGATAGTCGGCTTCAAAAGGCCCGCTTTTGGCGTCGTGGGCGCCCTGGTCGTCATCGCCACCGGCATCACCACCTTGAGCCTGCTACCCCAACTCTCCACGCTGGACGGTTTCATCGTCAAGGACGTGCTGCTGATTGGCGCCGGCGTTGTGCTGCTCAAGTTCGATCTGCGGCGCCAGCTGAACGCGCCAGAAGCGAGCGCAACCGGCAGCGCCGCGCCGTTGGCAACGGGCCGCTGAGAACCGGCTCAAAGGCGGGGCGCCGCCGGCCGTGGCACCTGATGCACCGGGGTATTGTTGCCCAGACGCTGCATATTCAGGTCATCGCTGTCACGGCCCATGCAGCGGGCAACCCGCCCGAGCAGGTCAGCCAAAACCAGCCGTTCCGTGCCATCGGGGCTGCTGCAATAGCGCCACACCCCATCGCTACGGAGAATGGGCCAAGCAATCCCGCAGCCTTGGCCGAAGCGCCTGGCGCGCCATCAAGCCCACCCACCAAGGAGGCCATGGCAACGGGTGGGCGCGCTTTGGCAACCTCATGATGTACCGAGTCAGGCACACCGCTATCACCTACAAGCCCGCCAATTTCCTGGCGGCACTAAAGCTTGCATGCTCGAACGCAGGCACAAACTCATCGAGCTCTTGCTTTGTCATGCCAACGTCGGGAGACTGTCCTACCATGCGCCACTGCAAAATCGCTTCCACCTGCTTGCGCACAATGGCCAACGCCTGTTCACGAGACAAGGCAAACTGCGATGCTTGCCCCATCAACTGCGGCATGCTGGTGATCGGTCCCGTGTCTTCACTCAGCCAGGTCTTGGATTCCCGGTCCTTGTCGGGCATCGGGTTGATGTCGAACGCAGGCGAGAGCTGCCATTTGTTATCACCCATGTAGAGGAAGCCCATGTTTTGCAGGTGGTCGTCGACGTTGGTGATGAGGTGGTTGAACACCTGACGCCGCCACAGTTCTTGGGCATCCGCGACGTAGTTGGCGCAGGCCCCCTTCATTGCATGGAGAACCTCGGTGTAGGCGTGTTCATCTTGTCGACTCGCATGCAGCAAGGTGGCTCCCGAGATGTAGGGGATGCGTGCATCGTCAGGGGTGCGGTCAAATCGCCGAATGACCGCCACGGGAGTGCCTTGCACCACTGCGACATGCGCCTTCGATACGGTGATACCAGCCAAAGCCGCTAGCTTGAGTGCCAGCACCTCCGCACGAGTGACATTGCGCTCGTCTTTGATACTCGGGAACTTGCCCAATGCGAGATATCCCTCTTCGTCCAGGATGCTGCATTTCGGACGCATGCCGCCAAGCGATGTGCCCTTGCCTCGCAGATAGGCCAAATCCTGGGCGGTCTCCTTGCCGAGTTCAACTGCCCGTGAAGAGCTCAGCATCTTTTCGAGTTCGAGCATTGGCGGCGTTACCCGCCTGCCTTCTGGTGCCGACTCAAGGTAAACGCCACGGGCGTTACGCAAACGCAGTGCCCCCATACGGCTGAAATCATCAACCGCACAAAGGTAGTCGAGCTCGGTCAACGCACCCAGCTTTGGGTCCTCCTCGCGGCGCTTGGCATGTGCCCGAGCAATGACTCGACGGCCCCAAGCATCTGGCTCGGTATCCCCAAGAGCGAGGAAGAAAAGCGAGTCCTCCTTGGTCACAGGCTTTCGGGTCTGGAAGCCCGGCGCGGCGGCGAGGTCCGCAGAGACGTTAAATGTGTCAGCGTGGTCAAGCCACTCCTGGAAGTAGCCGAACTGCGTGAATACGCGCGGCCCGTTTCGCACAAACACGAGCTTTCCCACGGGGGTGCCCGTTTTTCCAAGACACACATCCAGCTCCGTCTTGGTGTTTTGGACAGCGGCATTTGCTCTAGTCACCATATCGCGGAAAACTTTCAGAAAGCTTTGGGTGTGTCGCGGCGCTTGCTGTGAATCCGAGATGGAAGTTCGGCGTCCATGAGGGCAAGTCCAACCGAATCCGTCTGCGTGTCCATCAGGAGGCTCAGCTTCTCCAAATCGCCAAAGACCTGCAGCGCACTGGCCAGATAAACGAGCGCTGTGCCTGGGTTGCCATCCTCCAGCCGGCGAACGGTGCTCACCGAGACGCCCATACGCGCAGCCAAGTCGGCTTGGGACAGGCCGCGACGCCTGCGTGCGAGCTCAATGTTCTGACCCAAGGCCTTGAGAGCCCGGTCTACAGTTAGGTTAAGAGTCGAAACCATTTAAGCATCCTCATAAGAACACCTAAATTCTACAAGAGCTCTAATTGGAGCCATTGTAGGATGACAGCATAATTTACTCAATAAGCGCTCTCATAAGAATACTTGTAAATGATAAGTATTCTTAAAAGATTGCTATCCGCCGAAAAAGTGCAATAAGCTATCCAAAGAAGCCAATGAAAAGAAGCCGGGGAAGTCCACAATTTCATCCTCGCCTCGCAGCAAACATGTTGAAGTACCGACTTGTCTTAGAACTCACTCAAGAAGATCTAGCAAAAAAGTGTGGGTAAGAAAAAACCCGCTTTCTCAGAAGAGAGCGGGTTTGCTTCAAAAACTACTAGCAGTGCTTTTTAGAACGGAATATCGTCGTCCATGTCGTCAAAGCCCGAGGCAGCGCGTGGGGCTGGCGCGGGCATGGGTGCCGGTGCTGGACGGGGAGGCGGTGCCTGGCGGGGTGCGGCAGCTGGAGCCATCGCCGGTGCGGGAGCCCGGCGCTGGTAGTTGCCTGCGGGTGCACCGCCGCCGCCACCGCCCTGGTCACCGTAGCCGCTGTCGCCATAGCCGTAGTCATCGCCACCGCCCTGACCGCCACCGCCGCCCTGGCCTTGGCGGCTGCCCAGCATCTGCATCGAGTCAGCGCGGATTTCCGTGGCGTAGCGTTCCTGGCCGGTGGCCTGGTCGGTCCACTTGCGGGTGCGCAGGCTGCCTTCCACATAGACCTGGCTGCCCTTGCGCAGGTACTGGCCGACGATTTCAGCCAAGCGGCCATTGAACACGACGCGGTGCCACTCGGTGGCCTCCTTGTTCTCGCCGCTGTTCTTGTCGCGCCAGCGGTCCGTGGTGGCGATGGTGACATTGGCCACCTGGTCGCCCGAGGGGAAGGTGCGGATTTCAGGGTCGCGGCCGAGGTTGCCGACGATGATGACTTTGTTGACGGATGCCATGGTAGAGGTAGTTCCTTTGAAAAATGGGCGCCTACTATGCGTTGGCAGTGTTGCAGGCATTGCAGCCTTCAAAGCGCCCATCACTGTGATTCAGGGGCGTATCCTACCCCAAAGCGGCCGGTCCTTCTCTGCGGGTGGCCGCAGATCCTGCAACAGGGCCTGCCAGGCCTGCCCCATTCCCAGCCAGTGCTTACTTTTGTGCAGCGCCAGCAGCAGCCACGGCGCGGCCCAGCGGCTGCAGCGGCCAGGTCAGCACCAGCCACAGCAGCGCCAGCGCGCTGGTGGCGATGAACAGATCCGTCACGCTGCCCCAGCGGGTCAGCGCCCCACCGAGCGCACCGCCGGCAAACAGGCCTAGCGATTGCAAGGTGTTGTAACTACCCAGCGCCGCGCCGCGCAGCGATGCCGGCGCCATGCGCGAGACCAGGCTGGGCTGCGTGGCCTCCAGCGCATTGAAGCCGCAGAAAAACACAAACAGCAGCACGCCCATCAGCCACAGCGCGGGCGCATGGCCCGAGGTCGCCACCAGGCCCAGGGCCATCTGCACCAGGGCCACCAGCGCGATCGAGCCCAGCAGGGCGCCGCGCAGGTAACCGCGCCGCTCCAGCGCAAACAGCCCACCCATCAGCACAAAGGACAGCAGCACGGCCGGCAGGTAGACCTGCCAGTGCTCGGCCTTGGGCAGGCCTGCGGCCACCAGCATCGCGGGCACCGCCACCCACATCGACATCTGCACCGTGTGCAGCACGAACACACCGGCATTGAGGCGCACCAGGTCGGCATGGCGAAACACCTCGCGCAGGCCGCCGCGCGCGCCGCCCCGGTGCAGCAAAGGCTCGGGAGGCACGACCCACAGCACCACGGCAATACCGCCCAGCGCCAGGCCGCAGGTCATCAAAAACAGGCCGCTCAGGCCGATATGCACCACCAGCAGCGGGCTGAGCACCAGCGCCAGCGCAAACATCAAGCCGATGCTGGCGCCCACCAGGGCCATGGCCTTGGTGCGCACTTCGTCACGGGTCTGGTCGGCCAAGAGCGCCGTGACGGCCGCAGACACGGCGCCGGCGCCTTGTAACGCCCGGCCCAGCAGCAGGGTATGCAGGTTGCCCGCCATGCCGGCGATCAGGCTGCCGGCGGCAAATACCAAGAGGCCCAGCACAATGACCTTTTTGCGCCCGAAGCGGTCAGACGCCATGCCCAGCGGCAGCTGGCAGAGGGCCTGGGTCAGGCCATAGACGCCCATCGCCAGCCCGACCAGGGCCGGGTCATCACCGCCCGGGTATTTGTGGGCCTCCAGCGCAAACACCGGCAGCACCAGAAACAGGCCCAGCATGCGCAATGCAAAGATCAGCGCCAGGCTGAAACTGGCGCGCCGCTCGGCCGGCAGCATGGCCGTGGAAGAAGAAACAGAAGTGAGAGACAAGGGCGATACGCAGGCAAACAAGGGACGGATGGCGACGATCGCCAGCGGCAAGTGTAGAGCGCAGCCGCAAGCCCTGCTGGCAGACGGAATCTCTGCGCCCAGCAGCGCATCAGAAACCATAGCTAGGCGCAAAGCTGCCGCAAGCCCTCTCCTCGGTTTTGGCGCCAGACAGCGGGCCGCACCCCTGGGTTTATCCGCAACGCATGTGCAGCGATACCCGGCAGATTGCACAACGAACGGGCAGGCTGGCTATCATGAGGGGTTTTGGATCTTGAAGCCCACATGCCACCACGCACCCCCACCGACCCTTCCGCTGCCATCGACCTGCACCATGAACTCGGCCTGTCCGAGGCGCAGCAGGACGACAGCCGCTACCTGGGCGCGCGGCTGGCACACAGTCGCATCGCCATCCGTGGCGCGCGCACGCACAACCTCAAGAACATCGACCTGGACATTCCGCGCCACCAGCTGGTGGTGATCACCGGCCTGTCCGGCTCGGGCAAGTCCAGCCTGGCCTTTGACACCTTGTATGCCGAAGGCCAGCGCCGCTATGTCGAGAGCCTCTCGGCCTATGCGCGCCAGTTTCTGGGCCGGCTGGACAAACCCGATGTCGACCTGATCGAGGGCCTGTCACCGGCCATCTCGATCGAGCAGAAGGCGACCAGCCACAACCCGCGCTCGACCGTGGGCACGGTGACCGAAATCCATGACTACCTGCGCCTGTTGTATGCCCGCGCAGGTACGCCGTTCTGCCCCGACCACAACCTGCCGCTGGCGGCCCAGACCGTCAGCCAGATGGTCGACGCCGTGCTGGCCCTGCCCGAGGACACCAAGCTGATGATCCTGGCACCGGTGGCACGCGGCAAGAAGGGCGAGTTCGTCGAGCTGTTTGCGCAGATGCAGGCGCTGGGCTATGTGCGCTTTCGGGTCGATGGCCAGATGTACGAGCACGAGACCCTGCCTGCACTGGCCAAGAACGAAAAGCACGATGTCGATGTGGTCATCGACCGGGTCAAGGTGCGCGCCGGGCTGCAGCAGCGCCTGGCCGAAAGCATTGAGGCGGCACTGCGCGTGGGCGGCAACGAAGGCAATGGCCGTGTGCTGGCGCTGGAGATGGACACCGGCGAAGAGCATCTGTTCAGCAGCAAGTTCTCCTGCCCGGTCTGCAGCTATGCGCTGGCTGAGCTGGAGCCGCGCCTGTTCTCCTTCAACTCGCCCCAGGGCGCCTGCCCATCCTGCGATGGCCTGGGCCTGCACGAGGTGTTCGACGTCGAGCGCGTGGTGGCCTTCCCCACGCTCAGCCTGGCCAGCGGCGCCATCAAGGGCTGGGACCGGCGCAATGGCTACTATTTTGCGATGCTCGAGAGCCTGGGCCGCCATTACAAGTTCAACATCGAGCAGCCTTTCGAGAGCCTGCCCGAGGCGGTGCGCCAGGTGGTGCTGTATGGCTCGGGCGACGAAGAGATCGCCTTCAAGTACGAGCTGGCCAGCGGCGAGAACGCCGGCAAGATGGTCACCAAGAAGCACCCGTTTGAAGGCATCCTGCCCAACATGACGCGGCGCTACCGCGAGACCGATTCGAGCATCGTGCGCGACGAGCTGGCCCGCTACCAAAGCGTGCAGCCCTGCCCCGACTGCCACGGCGCGCGCCTGCGCCGCGAGGCGCGCTTTGTGCGCGTGGGCGATGGCGACCAGGCCCGTGCGATCCAGGACATCAGCCAGGTCACCCTGAGCGAGGCCCACGCCTGGTTCAGCACCGTGCAGCTGACGGGTGCCAAGGCCGATATTGCCGCGCGGGTGATCCAGGAAATCAGCACGCGGCTGCAGTTCCTCAACGATGTGGGCCTGACCTACCTGAGCCTGGCGCGCAGCGCCGAGACGCTCTCGGGCGGCGAAGCGCAGCGCATTCGCCTGGCCTCGCAGATCGGCTCGGGCCTGACCGGCGTGATGTATGTGCTCGACGAGCCCTCGATCGGCCTGCACCAGCGCGACAATGACCGCCTGATCGCCACCTTGCAGCACCTGCGCGACATCGGCAACAGCGTGATCGTCGTCGAGCACGACGAGGACATGATGCGCGCGGCCGACCAGATCATCGACATGGGCCCGGGCGCCGGCGTGCACGGCGGCCAGATCATGGCCCAGGGCCGCTACGCCGACATCTGCGCCCATCCGCAGTCGCTCACCGGCCAGTACCTGAGCGGCCAGAAATCGATTGCCGTGCCCACGCGCCGCACGCCCTGGCTGCCGGTGCTGGCCAGCACCGTGGGGGCACCCGTGGGCAAAGCCGCAGCGGACAAGGGCGGATCGCAGTTCCCTACCGTGCGCACCTCGCTGGAGAAAAAGCCCGGCGGAAAAGCCAGCAGCAGCGCCAAGGGCCGCAGCGTGCAGGAAGCGGCTGCCCCCGCCGAAGTGGACCCGCATGCGGTGCAAAGCCTGCGTCTCATCGGCGCCAGCGGCCACAACCTGCGCGATGTGACGGTCGATTTTCCCGTCGGTCTGTTCACCTGTGTCACCGGCGTCTCGGGCTCGGGCAAATCGACCCTGGTCAACGACACCTTGTATGCGGCCGCGGCCCACAAGATCAACCGCGCCCAGGGCGATGTTGCGCCCTACCAGGAGATCGAAGGCCTGGACTATTTCGACAAGGTCATCAATGTGGACCAAAGCCCGATTGGCCGCACGCCGCGCAGCAACCCGGCCACCTACACTGGCCTGTTCACGCCCATCCGCGAGCTGATGGCCGAGACCAACACCGCCAAGGAGCGCGGCTATGGCCCGGGGCGCTTCAGCTTCAATGTGGCCGGCGGCCGCTGCGAGGCCTGCCAGGGCGATGGCATGGTCAAGGTGGAGATGCATTTTCTGCCCGACGTCTATGTGCCCTGCGACATCTGCCAGGGCCAGCGCTACAACCGCGAAACCCTGCAGGTGCAGTGGAAGGGCCGCAATATTGCGCAGATCCTGGAGATGACGGTCGAAGACGCGCACGACTTCTTCCGCGATGTGCCCACCATTGCCCGCAAGCTGCAAACCCTGCTCGATGTGGGCCTGAGCTATATCCGCCTGGGCCAGAGCGCCACCACCCTATCGGGCGGCGAGGCCCAGCGCGTCAAGCTCGCGCAGGAGCTGTCCAAACGCGACACCGGCCGCACGCTCTACATCCTCGATGAGCCGACCACCGGCCTGCACTTTGCCGATATCGACCTGCTGCTCAAGGTGCTGCACCAGCTGCGCGATGCGGGCAACACGATTGTCGTCATCGAACACAACCTCGACGTCATCAAGACGGCCGACTGGGTCATCGACATGGGGCCCGAAGGCGGCGCTGGCGGTGGACAGCTGGTGGCCCAGGGCACGCCCGAGCAGGTCGCCGCCAACCCGGCCAGCCATACCGGGCGCTATCTGGCGCCTTACCTCCAGCGCTGAGGCAGCTTGCCGCGCGTCAACGAACCAGTCCATCCCCACTGCAGCCATGCCAGCAAACCTGACTTTCCGCACCGCAACCCTGGCCGATCTGCCCGCCATCATTGCGCTGCTCGCCGATGATGCGCTGGGCCGCGAGCGCGAGGTGCTGGCCGACCCGCCCGATGCGCGCTATATCGCGGCCTTTGACGCGATCTGCGCCGATGCCAACCAACGCCTGGTGGTGGCCGAGCTGGACGGGCAAGTGGTGGGCACGCTGCAGCTGTCCTTTGTGCCCGGCCTGTCACACACGGGGGCCTGGCGCGGCCAGATCGAATCGGTGCGCATTGCCGCGCAGCTGCGCGGCGCCGGCGCGGGCCAGCAGATGCTGGAATGGGCGGTGGCGCAGTGCCGCGCGCGGGGCTGCACGGTGGTGCAGCTGACCACCGACAAAAGCCGGGCCGATGCCCACCGCTTTTACGAAAAGCTGGGCTTTGTGTCCAGCCATCTGGGTTTCAAGCGCAAGCTTTAACTGCCCGAGGGCTCCAGCCGAATCAGCTTGCCATCAGGCCCATCGGTCAGCAGGTAGACCAGGCCATCGGCGCCCTGGCGCACATCGCGGATGCGCTCGCCCAGCGATTCGTAGAGCCGCTTCTCGCCCGTCACCTTGCCGTCCTTGACCGCCAGCTGGGCAACGCTGCGCGACTTGAGGCCGCCCACCAGCAGGCTGCCCTTCCAGGCCGGGCCATAGCGGTCGCTGGTGACAAAGGCCATGCCCGAAGGCGCAATGCTGGGCACCCAGTAATGCAAGGGCTGCTCCATGCCGGCCTTTTGCGTGCCTTCGCCGATCTTGCCGCCGCCGTATTCCTCGCCATAGGTGATCACCGGCCAGCCATAGTTCTTGCCCGGCTGGGGCCGGTTGATCTCGTCGCCGCCCTGCGGGCCATGCTCGTGCTGCCACAGGCTGCCATCGGCGGCGACGGCCAAGCCCTGGCTGTTGCGGTGGCCGTAGCTGTAGATCTCCGGCAGCGCATCCTGGCGGCCCACATAGGGGTTGTCCTTGGGAACGCTGCCATCCTTGGCAATGCGCACCAGCTTGCCATGGTGGTTGTTCAGGGTCTGCGCATCGTCGCGCTGCGAAAAGCGGTCCCCCAGGCTGAGGAACAGGTTGCCATCGGGCGCCTCGGCGATGCGGCAGCCAAAGTGGGCATTGCTCCTGGCCTTGGGGCGCTGGCTGAACAGCACTTTGACGTCTTCCAGTTGGCGCTCATTGGCCGCAACACGCGCCGTGGCCAGTGCCGTGCTGTTGGTGCCCGCCTGGGGCCCGGCTTCGCTGAAGCAAAAATAGATGCGGCGGTTGCTGGCGAACTGGCTGTCGGCCACCACATCCAGCAGGCCGCCCTGGCCGGCATCGACCACCTTGGGCACGCCTTGCAGCTCGGACTGCTTGCGGCCATCGGCATCGAGCAGCCAGAGCTTGCCGCCGCGCTCAGTCAGCAAAAAGCGCTTGTCCGGCAAGGGCGCAATGGCCCAGGGGTTGAGGTAGCCGCTGCCCACGACTGTCGGCTTGGGCAGCGCGGGCGCCGCCGTCTGCGCTTGCACAGTGCTGGCGGCGCAGATGGCCAGCAGCCCGCTGGCGCCCAGCGCCCATGAATAAAAACCCTTGCGTGCTTGTTTCTGTCTCATGTTTGCCCTTTGCGAAGTGCCTCTGACCTTACCATGCTGACCATGGAAACCCCCAACAGTTCCCCTTCGGCCTCCCCTAGCGCATCCGCTTCTGCCGCCGCCAGCCCGGCAGTCTGGGATTTTGTCGTCATCGGCGCCGGCATGGCCGGCAGCACCACCGCCTGGCACCTGGCTGCCAGCGCCCAGGTGCTGGTGCTGGAGCAGGAATCCCAGCCCGGCTACCACACCACCGGCCGTTCGGCTGCGCTGTTTGAGGAGCACTATGGCCCCACCCAGGTGCAGGCGCTTACCCGGGCCAGCCGCCAGTTTTACGAGCAGCCGCCGGCCGACTTTGCCGAGCATGCACTGGTCAGCCCCCGGGGCGTGCTGTATGTGGCAACGCCCGCGCAGTTGCCCGCGCTGCAAGCCGCCTACGACGAGGCACGCCAGCACTCGCCCGGCGCCCGCTGGCTGGACAAGGCCGCGCTGAAAACTTTTTTGCCGGCGCTCAACACCGAGGTGCTGGAAGCCGGATTTAGCGACGATGGCGCCCGCGATATCGATGTGCATGCGCTGCACCAGGGCTTTTTGAAGGGCATGCGCCGGCGTGGCGGCCAGCTGCGGAACGACGCCCGGGTGCAGGGCCTGCACTGGGATGCCAGCGCCGGCCACTGGCAGATCGGCCTGGCCGATGGCCGCCAGTTGCTGGCGCGCCATGTCGTCAATGCCGCCGGCGCCTGGGCCGATGAACTGGGCCAGATGGCTGGAGCGGCCGCCATTGGCCTCACACCCAAGCGCCGCAGCGCCTTTACCTTTGCGATGCCCGAAGGCATGGATGGCCAGCACTGGCCGGCCGTCATCGATATTGGTGAGCAGTGGTACTTCAAGCCCGATGCCGGCCAGCTGCTGGGCTCGCCCGCCAATGCCGATGCCACCCACCCGCATGATGTGCAGCCCGAGATGCTGGACATTGCCGAGGGCATTGACCGCATCATGCAGGCCAGCCATTTCGACATCCGCCGCCCCAGCCACAGCTGGGCAGGCCTGCGCTCCTTTGTCGCCGATGGCGAGATGGTGATCGGCTGGGATGGCCAGGCGCCGCAGTTTCTGTGGGTGGCCGCGCAAGGCGGCTACGGCATCCAGAGCGCCTACGGTTACGGCTTGCTGGCGCGCAACCTGGCCTTGCAGGAGCCGCTGGACCCGGCGCTCGCCAGCCAGGGTGTGCAGCCTGAGGCACTGTCGCCCACGCGCCATTTGCGCTGAATAGCGCAGCGCGAGCACGCAGCTGCGCTTGCTGGCACACTGCTGGAAAACCTTGAATAACATCCGGCGCTGCGCACACCAGCGCCTCCAGCCATGTCCGCTTCCAGCTCCCCCGTCCCCTTTCGCCCTACGGACCTCGCCTTGGCGCTGGTCGTGGTGGTGGTCTGGGGCATCAACTTTGTCATCATGAAATGGGGCCTGCAAAGCCTGACCCCGTTCGAGCTGGGCGCCCTGCGCTACCTCTGCGCGGCCTTTCCGCTGGTGCTGTTCATCAAGCCGCCGCGCGTGCACTGGCGCTGGGTGGTGCTGTTTGGCCTGTTGCAGGGCGTGGGCCAGTTTGGCTTCTTGTTCACGGCGCTCAAGGTAGGCATGACGGCATCGCTCGCCAGCGTGGTGCTGCAGACCCAGGTGTTTCTCACCGCGGTCTGGACCTGGGTGCTGCTGCGCGAGCGCCCCGGCCGCCCACTGGTGGCCGGCATGGGCATTGCGGCGCTCGGCCTGGCCTGCCTGCTGATCAATGAGCTGCGCAGCAATGGCGCTGGTGGCACCACCTTGGCCGGCCTGCTGCTGGTGCTGTGCGCGGCCACATCCTGGGCCTGCTCCAACGTGGTGGTGCGCCTGGCGCAAAAGGAAAACGCCCGCTACGACCCGGTGAGCTTTATTGCCTGGAGCAGCCTGATGCCGATTCTGCCCTTTATCGGGCTGAGCGCCGCACTGGACGAGGGCAGCGTCGGCAAGTGGCTGCAGGCAGAAACCTGGCAGCAGATTCCCGGGCTGGCCTGGATGTCCATCGCCTACCTGGGCTGGGTGGCCACCATCGTCGGCTATGGGCTGTGGACCAAGCTGATCCAGCGCTACTCCGCCAACCGGGTGGCGCCCTTCAGCCTCTGCGTGCCAGTCATTGGCCTGACCACCGGCATGCTGGTGCTGGGCGAGACGGTGACCAGCTGGCAGTGGGCCGGCGCGGTGTTTGTCGTGCTGGCGCTGGTGGTCGTGGTCTGGGGCGGCCGCTGGCTGCAGGCGGCGCGGCGCTAACTTACGCCGAAGGAGACCGCGCTCAGCGGTCCTCGATCTTCGCGGTCTCGACGATCTGCTGGTACTTGGCCACCTGGGCCTTCAAGAAGGCGCCCATGTCCTGGCCGGGCGCGGCCACCACATTGCCACTGGCTTCGAGCTTGGCGCGAAAGCTGGGCGACTGCAGCATGTCATCGATGGCCGCACGCAAGGCCTTTTGCACCTGCGGGGGCAGCTTGGCCGGGCCCATCAGCGCAAACCAGCTGTTGATATCGACCTTCGCAAACGCCGAGGTCTCGGCCAAGGCAGGGATATCGGGCGTGACGCTGGAGCGCTTGGCCTCGGTCGTGCCCAGCGCCACCACCTTGCCGGCGCGGATATGCGGCAGGCCCGAGGACAGCACAAACACGCCAAAATCCAGGCTGCCGCCCAGGAGGTCATTGGTCAGTGGTGCCACGCCCTTGTAGGGCACATGGGTCATCGCCACATCGCCGGCCTGCTGCACCATCTCACCGGCGATGTGCAGCGCCGTGCCCACGCCCGAGCTGCCATAGCTGTACTTGCCCGGGTTCTGGCGCAGCAGGCTGAGGAACTCCTGCGTGTTCTTGACGCCGCTGGCCTGCGAGGCAACCAGCACCATGGGCTGGGTCGCCACCAGGCTGATGGGCGTGAAATCCTCGAACACCCGGTACTTGATGGCCTTGTTGATCAGCGGCGCAATCGCCATCTCATTGTTGGCCGACAGCAGCAGGGTGTAGCCGTCGGCCGCCGCCCGGGCCACCTTTTGCGCGCCGATGGCGCCACCGGCACCACCCAGGTTCTCGATCACCACCGGTTGCTTGAGCCGCTGCGCCAGCTCGGTGCCGACCATGCGGCCGACTGCATCGGTGCTGCCGCCGGGCGGGTAGGCAATCACCAAGGTGATGGCCTTGTTCGGGTAATGCGCAGCCGCTTGCGCGCCTGCCGCCATGCTGGCCGCCAGCGCCAGCAGACCCAGGCTGGCCATCCGGCGCGGGCGAGAGAAAAGCATAGGGAGCATCGGAAGTCCTTGTGGCGGAGGAAAAGGCGTCAGAAGAAAAGCGGCAGGCGCATTGTGTCTTGGCCCAAGAAGCCCCCGCACTATTCCGGAAAAAGAAGCAGGGTCCGTGCCAGCCTGCAGCACGGACCCTGTCGTTCTGGCGCTGGAGCCGCTCAGTCCACGGCGTTGAGCAGATCGCGGGTCGTGATCGCAGCGGCGCGCGCCGCGCTGGCAAAGTCTTCGCCACTGCTCGCATACAAAATGGCGCGCGAGGAGTTGATGATGATCGGGCCGCCGCCAATGCGGGCCGCCTTGACGGTGGCCACCGCATCGCCGCCCTGCGCACCGACGCCGGGAATCAGCAGCGGCAGGTGGGGGGCGACGGCGCGCACGCGCTCGATCTCTTGCGGGCGGGTGGCACCGACGACCAGGCCAAGCTGGCCATTGGTGTTCCAGGGGCCCTGGGCCAGGCGCGCCACATGCTCGAACATTTGCGGCTGGCCGGGCACATCGGCCAGGGTCTGGGCCTGCAGGTCGTCCCCACCGGGGTTGGAGGTGCGGCACAGTAGGAAGGCGCCCTTGCCCTCGTACTTCAGGTAGGGCGTGATGGAATCAAAGCCCATGAAGGGCGACAAGGTCACCGCGTCCGCCCCATAGCGCTCAAAGGCTTCCTTGGCGTACTGCTCGGCGGTCGAGCCGATGTCGCCGCGCTTGGCATCGAGAATCACCGGCACCTGGGGCGCTACGCGGCGCATATGGGCCATCAGCTTTTCCAGCTGGTCCTCGGCGCGGTGCGCTGCAAAATAGGCGATCTGCGGCTTGAAGCTGTTGACCAGGTCATGGGTGGCATCGACGATGGCTGCGCAAAAATCATAGATCTTGCTGGCATCGCCGCGCATCGCGGCGGGAAAACGGCTGGGTTCCGGATCCAGGCCCACGCACAGCATGGAGTTGTTTTGGGTGGCTGCGGCGCGCAGCTGGTCGATAAAAGGCATGGGCGCTATTGTAAAAGCTGGCCGTGCCAGGGCCTTCGCAGAGCTGACTGCGTCGCACGGGGATTGCAGGCACAATCGCGCCCCATGCCTACCCTGTCGAGACAACAACTGGTGATCCTGTGCCTGCTGACCCTGGTCTGGGGGCTGAACTGGCCGGTGATGAAGACGGGGGTGCAGCACTTCCCGCCGCTGAGCTTTCGCGCGCTGTCGATGCTGATCGGCCTGCCGCTGCTGGCGCTGGGCCTGCTGGTGCTCAAGGTGCCGTTCCGGCTGGAGCGCCGCTACTGGGGGCCGCTCGTGGTGCTGGGCTTTTTCAACATGGTGATGTGGCACACGCTGATCATCGTGGCGATTCCGCTGTTGCCCAGCGGCCGGGCAGCGATCCTGGGCTACACCATGCCTATTTTTTCAGCAGCGTTGGGCGCACTGTTCTTCAGCGACCGGCTGCCGCCGCGCGCCTGGCTGGGCGTGGCAGCGGCCGCTGGCGGCGTGTTGCTGCTGCTGTGGAACGAGATGGACAAGCTGGGCGGCAAGCCCAACGGCGTGGCGCTGATGCTGCTGGCGGCGGCCAGCTGGGCGTTGGGCACCCAGCTGCTGCGCCGCACCCGCATCCCGGCGCCCACCTTGACCCTGGCCTTCTGGATGACCGTGATGACCACCGGCTGCCTGTGCCTGCTGGCCACGCTGCTGGAGCGCCCGCGCTGGCATGCGCCTGACCCCGTCGCCTGGGGCACCATCCTGTTCAATGCGGTGCTGGTGATCGGCTTTGCCCAGGTGGCCTGGTTCTTTCTGGTGCGCACCCTGCCGCCGCTGGCGTCCACTTTGAGCGTGATGCTGATCCCCGTGCTGGGCGTCTTCAGCGGCGCCTGGTGGCTGGGCGAGATCCTGCACTGGCAGGACTGGACGGCGGTGGCCTTGATGGTGCTGGCCATCGCCTCGGTGCTCTGGCCCAGCCGGGCGCGCCGCTGAGCCTGCACGAGGCGAGGCCAGGCCGCGGGTATCAGCGGCCTGCGGACTGCGTGGGCGAGGCCAGGCTGTCGTTGTCCATCGTCAGATAGACCAGCACCAGCAGCAGGGTGATAAAGAAGCGGAAGGCATCGGGCACACCATTCCACTCCTTGGACATCCACATGCCAAACCACTCACCGCCCACCGACATAAAGCCCACCTGCCAGGTGAGAAAGCCCAGGGTCAGCCCGGCAATCGCCCATTTTTTGGCAGCACGAAAACCGGCCGCATCGGCATGGCGGGCGCGCAAGAGCTGGCTGCCGCCGACCCAGCACAGCAGCGCCGTCAGCGTCTCCAGCGCAATGATGCCGGCATAGCCCAGGTGGTGGACCCATTCCGCCTCAATGGCGCGGTACATGATGCCGTTGCCGGGGAAGGTGGTGTCCATCAGGAACACATGGTGCACAAAGGCAAAGTTGGTGGCGTAGTCGGTGATATTGCCAAAAGCCACCAAGGTGGCGAAGAAAGCCATGGCCAACACCATGGCGGACTTGGACAGACGAATCATCATTCGATGCTCCAGACGTGAGAGAGTGAAAAAGGGATAGGAAAAAGACAGACGGATGCCGTGGCACCGAACAGCAAGGCTCGGCACCTGATCCATCAAAGCGGTGCCAACGCGCGGTTGGCGGGGAGGTGTGCAAGAAGCACGGAGGCGCGCAGATCGGGACTGGAAAACCTGAAGCCGGCAGCGGGTCTGGGAAACACGCAGGCCAACCGGATCGAATGTCGCGCCAGGAGGGAGGCTGGATTCTGCCAGCCTGCTGTGGAGGCTGTCAACGCTGGCCGATCCGGCCATAAAAAAACGCACTGCCCAAGGGGAGTGCGTTCTTTGTTCCAACCGGGCGCGGCCCGGTGGTTGATCAGCGAGGCGCGTTCAGCAAACGGGTCACATCGCGGTCGTTGGGCAAGGCATAGTCATAGCCCGACAGGATGCGGCTGTCTTCGGTACGCACCAGCTTGAGGCTGACGTAGGTGAAGTTGGCAGCAGGCGAGAAGGTGCCGACCAGCACCATGGAGGCGTTCTGGCTGCGGGCAATGTCACGCATCTCGCGCGACAGCAGCAGCTCGCCGGTGCCTTCACGCACATACAGATCGGTGCGCAGCTTGACTTCCTTGACGTGGAAGCCCCGGGCGGCCATCTGGTTGGCGTAGATCTCGGACAAGGTGCGGCCCAGTGGCGACGAGGCGCCCATGTTGTTCACATTGACCACGGTGGCCACCAGCACAGGGCCGGTACCGGTCGACTGGGGAGCGACCGAGGCGGTCAGCTTGTTGATCGCATCCTGGCTGTTGGCCAGGAAGACGCTGGCGTCCGCAGCCTGGTAGGTCGGCTCGCTGCGCACCGTGCTCACGGGCTGGGCAGGATCCATCCAGCTGGCGCAACCGGCCAGCACAGCGGCAGAGGCCACAGCGGCCAGGGTGGTCAGACGCTGCATCATTTGCCCACCACCTTCATGTTGACGGCGCGGTAGGCTTCGGTCTTGGCGAACTGGCCGACGGTGGCATTGTCAACATAGTAGACATTGGACTTGCGCGCGACATACTGGCCCTGGCGCAGCACCGTGGTGGTCAGCAGCACTTCGGAGTACGCCGGGGCACCTGCGATGGTGGCGGCCTGGTAATCGGTGCCGATGGTCGGGCTCACGCCGGCGACGACCTGGCCGTTGTCGCCTTCATAGGCCCAGTTGCCCGCTTGCTGCAGGTTGTGGTGCACGACCTTGGCGTCGTAGCTCACTTCGAGCTGCTGGCCGGGGGTGGTGTAGACCGATGCGCCGTGCTGCACCAGCTTGGTCACGACCAGGTCGTGGAACACGCTGTCAAAGGCGCTGGCGTTCTGTGGCAGGGCCACATACAAAGGCGTCTTGGCGTTCAGACCATTGCGCTCCAGGGTGGCCAGCGTGTCGGCCACCACGTCGCTGGCCATCAGGTCCCAGTGGCCCGCAGCGCGCACCTTCATCTGGGTTGGTTGTGCATAGTTGGCGCCGTATGGAACGGGCGCCTCTACCGCGCAACCCGTCAACGCAAGCACGGCGCTTGCCAGCGCCGCCGCTCCGATGGTCTTTTTCAAAGCCATGTTTCCCTCCTCGGAATTAGATAGCCGACGGGCCAACACCCGCCCAGGCTTGCATCCATTGTTGTAGATGTGGTGCTACCAAGACAAGTGAAACGATCCAAAGTGCGAGCAGAGCCACGCATTTTGTTGTTTTTGCTCACACTTTAGAAACGCCATTTGCCCACTGAATAAGCTCAGCTTGCCGCGCGTTTTTGCAGAATCTCGAAAGCTGGCAAGGTCTTGCCTTCCAATACCTCCAAAAAGGCACCGCCGCCGGTGGAGATATAACCAATCTTGTCCTCGATGCCGTACTTGGCAATGGCGGCCAGGGTATCGCCACCGCCGGCAATGCTGAAGGCGGGCGACTGGGCAATGGCCTGGGCCAGGGTTTCGGTGCCATGTGCAAACGCATCGAACTCGAACACGCCCACCGGGCCGTTCCAGACGATGGTGCCGGCCTTCTTGAGCTGCTCGGCCAGGCGGGCGGCCGTCTCGGGGCCGATATCGAGGATCAGGTCGTCATCGGCCACGTCGGTGGCGCGCTTGATGGTCGCCTCGGCGTCGGCCGCAAAGGTCTTGGCGACCACCACATCGGTCGGAATCGGCACATCGGCGCCGCGTGCAGCCATGGCATCGATCACGGCCTTGGCGTCACCCACCAGGTCGGCCTCGGCCAGCGATTTGCCGATGTTCAGGCCTGCCGCCAGCATGAAGGTGTTGGCAATGCCGCCACCGACGATCAGCTGGTCCACCTTGCTGGACAGCGCCTGCAGGATGGTCAGCTTGGTCGAGACCTTGGAGCCCGCGACAATGGCGACCAGCGGGCGCGCCGGCGCGGCCAGCGCCTTAGTGATGGCATCGATCTCGGCCGACAGCAGCGGGCCGGCACAGGCGATCTTGGCGTACTCGGCAATGCCGTAAGTCGTGCCTTCGGCGCGGTGGGCCGTGCCAAAGGCGTCGTTCACATAGATATCGCACAGCTGGGCGAGCTTTTGCGCCAGCGCCGGCAGGTTCTTCTTCTCGCCGACATTGCTGCGGCAGTTCTCCAGCATCACGACCTGGCCGGGGGCCACGGTGACGCCGTCAACCCAGTCAGCGATCAGCGGCACCTCGCGGCCCAGCAGCTGCGCCAGGCGCTGCGCCACCGGGGCGAGCGAGTCTTCGGGCTTGAACGCGCCCTCGGTGGGGCGGCCCAGGTGGCTGGTCACCATCACCGCAGCGCCGGCCTTGAGCGCCATCTCGATCGCAGGAACCGAGGCGCGCACGCGCGTGTCTTCGGTGATCTCGCCGGCGTCATTGAGCGGCACATTCAGATCGGAGCGGATGAAAACGCGTTGGCCTTGCACCTTGCCTTGGGCACACAGGTCGGAGAAACGAAGGATATTCATGGGAATGGCTACCAAAGAGTCTAGAAATTGGGGCGCGCGCCATGCAGGGGCCTGCGCATGGCCGCCATTGTAGAGGCCTGCCCAGCCCGCCCCAAGCAGCGGGTCGCGCTTGCGTCTCTCAGCCCCGGCTTACCAGCCCAGGCCGATATGCAGCGGCAGGTAGACCGCCATGCCCACCACAATCGTGCCCAGAATGCCGCGTTTTTTGAAGTAATAGATGGTCGCGCAGATCACCGCCGGAATGCGGGCATCGAGCAAGGTGTCGGTCAGCTCGCCCTTGACCATCAACAGCTCGGGCGCAATGACGGCCATCAACGCGGCCAGCGGCGCGTATTTGAGGCCGCGCTTGAGCCAGTCGGGCAAGGGCAGCTCGTTCTTCGGGATCATGAAGAACGCACGGGTGACCACGGTGATGACGGTCAGGCCCACGATGGCGGTGAGCTGGTAGAGCAGATCCCAGTCGTCCTGGCTCATCGCACATGCTCCTCACGCACGGGCACGGCCGTGGTGCCGTCGTCGGGCTGCTCGGGCCCGGGCGATGGCAGCGGTTTGTTCTTGGCCACCACCACGATCTTGGGCTTGCGCCCGCGCTGGTCCACCGCCTCGACCAAAAGGCCGATGGTCACCGCACAGGCAATCGCCACCAGGATGTTGAGCTTGAGCGGAATGCCGTAGGCCGCAATCGCCGCCGTGGCGGCCACCAATGCCGCCACCTTGGTGGCGCGGTCGATCAGCATCGAATAGAGCACACCCAGCAGTGCCAGCACGCCGGCAAAGCCCAGGCCCCATTCGAGCGGTACCACATTGGCCAGCAAGATGCCGGCAATCGAAAAGCCCTGCCAGGTTACAAAGTTGAGCGACGAGGCGCCCCAGAAGTAGTAGACCTGCTGGGGCTTGGCCACCGGCGCGGTGTAGCGGCGCATAAAGGCGACAAAGATCACATCACCGCTGAAGTAACCAATGCAGAGCCGGTGCCACAGCGGCAGGTGCGCAAAATAGCTGCGCCACATGCTCGACAGAATGACAAAGCGCAGGTTCACGCAGGCGGCCGTGAACCAGACCACCCACATCGGCGAGCCCATCGCCATCAGCGGCAGCACGGCCAGCTGGGCACTGCCGGCATAGACCACCAGCGACATGAAGATGGCCATCGGCGCGGAGATACCCGCCTTGACCATGGCCACACCGGTGACCAGCGCCCAGGCGGCAATGCCCACGGCCGTGCCCGACATGTCGACCACGCCGGCACGGAAACTGGGGTGGTCGATGGCGCGGCGCCGGTGGTGCAGGCTCATGGAGCCGCCACGGAGAGCCTGTCGTCACCCAGCACCTGGCCGGGTTGCAGCGTATGGCCGCGCAGAAAATCGGCCGCCTGCAGCCGCTTGCCACCGGGCCGCTGCAGCGCGCTGATGCGCAAGGCACCCTCGCCGCAGGCCACCACAATGCCCTGGCCGTCAGCCGCCAGCACCTGGCCGGGGACGGCATCGGCGGGCGCATGCCGCTCGGGCTGCGCTGCCCAAATCTTGACCACCTCATCACCGACGCGGGTCGAAGCAGCCGGAAAGGGGTTGAAGGCGCGCACACGGCGGTCAATCTGCTCGGCGCTCAGCGTCCAGTCGATGGTGCTTTCGGCCTTTTCAATCTTGTGCGCGTAGGTGATGCCCTCTGCCGGTTGCGGCTCGCGCTGCAAACGGCCCTCGGCGCTCAAGGCCAGCGCCTGCACCAGCATGCGGCCGCCCAGGTCGGCCAGCTTGTCGTGCAGGCTGGCGGTGGTGTCATCGGCGGCAATGTCCAGCGCTTCGACCAGGCACATGTCGCCGGTATCGAGGCCCGCATCCATCTGCATGATGGTGACGCCGGTCTGGGCATCGCCCGCCTCGATCGCGCGGTGGATCGGTGCGGCGCCGCGCCAGCGCGGCAGCAGGCTGGCATGGATGTTGAGGCAGCCCTTGGCGGGCAAGTCCAGCACCCATTGCGGAAGGATCAGGCCGTAGGCGGCGACGACCATCACATCGGGCTGGGCTGCCAGCAGCGCCGCGCGTGCAGCAGCCGCTTCTTGCGGGTACTTGCCATCCAGGCGCAGGCTGAGCGGCTGGCTGACGGCGATACCGTGCGCCAGCGCGCATTGCTTGACCGGAGAGGCCTGCAGCTTCATGCCGCGGCCGGCGGGCCGGTCCGGCTGGGTCAGCACCAGCGGCACCTCGAGACCGGCGGCCAGCAACTGCTCGAGAGCCACACGGGCAAATTCCGGCGTGCCGGCAAAAACTACTTTCATGTCTTTTTTTAGGTAAGAGGCCAGTTGCGATCAGGCCACGCTGACCGGCTGTCAATCGCGCTGGCGGGGCTCGGGCAAAGGCTCATCCATGAACATCAGCTTTTGCACCACACCTTGCGGATCGATGTGCACATGCGCGAATCGCTTGATACCATTGTCCCAGAATCGGTAGGTCCAGACCTGTCCCTTGAAGCTCCAGACCGACGTGATTTCCATCGGCGGGCCAAAATCCTGCAGCAGCTGCTGCTCGCTGAACTGGCCCAGCGGGATGGCGCCGAAGTTATCGGCCGTCAGCACCTGGGTGGTCGTCTGCAGCTGGCCATCAGTACCAAAGCGCAGCTGGTAGGCCTCGCGCCCCATCGGCTGGGGGGTGTAGAGCCAGCGCTCAGCTCCGCCGTCGAGTTTTTTGACGGTATTGGCAGGGCCGAGCTTGCTCAGCACCTCCTGCTGCGGGGTGCCGGGCTTGAACTGGGTGGGATAGGCGCAGCCCGCCAGGGCGGCGCACAGGATGAGCAGCGCCATCGCGCCCCACGCGCGGCCGGGCAGCCAGCTCCGTGAAGATCGCGCGGTGCCCATATCAGCCCTTCGCGTCGGCCAGCTCGCGCTTTTGCTGCTTGACCAGCTTGGACTTGATGCGGTTGCGCTTGAGGGGCGAGAGGTACTCGACAAACACCTTGCCCAGCAGGTGGTCCATTTCATGCTGGATGCAGATGGCCAGCAGGCCTTCGGCGTCGATCTCGCGGCTGTTGCCGTTCTCGTCGAGTGCCCGGATCTTGACCGCCACCGAGCGCTCGACACCGTCATAAATGCCGGGCACGGACAGGCAGCCTTCGTCGCCCACCTGTTTTTCATCGCTGGCCCAGAGGATTTCCGGGTTGATGATGGTCATGGGCTCGTTGCGCTCTTCAGAGACGTCGATCACCACCACGCGCTCATGCACGTCGATCTGCGTGGCTGCCAGGCCGATACCGCTGGCGTCGTACATGGTGGCCAGCATGTCCTGGACCAAGGTACGGATGCGGTCATCGACCACGGCCACGGGCTTGGCGACCTTGTGCAGACGGGGATCGGGGTAGCAGAGAATCGGGAGGATAGACATAGTTTTCGCTCTTGAATGTCGTTATTTTCGCCACTTTTGCGCTTCAATGCCCAGATGGCTTGCAATAATCATTGATCGATCAAGGGCTTGGCCCGAGAATCAGAGGCAATTACAAACATTGACAGCAGGCCCACTGTGGCCTGCCAGCGACTGAGAGGGAGTCACCCGGCCATGCGAGCATCCACCACGCCCCTGTTCCACCAGCTGCGCAGCAGCGCCGTTGCAGTCGCCTGCATGGCCTGCGCCGGCATGAGTGCCTGGGCCGCCACCCCGGCCGCGCAGTTGCCGGTCACCGCGCAGCAGCGCAGCACCGCCCAGCAAGTGGCGGCGCAGGGCATCCCCGAGGCCGACCTGGTCGCCAATGCGCCTGAGAGCTACGTGGTCAAGCGGGGCGATACGCTGTGGGATATCTCGCGCATCTACCTGCAGCAGCCCTGGCGCTGGCCGGCGCTGTGGGGCATGAACCTGCAGGCCATCGCCAACCCGCACCTGATCTACCCCGGCCAGACCCTGTACCTGGAGCGCCGCAATGGCATGGCACGCCTGGTCACCTCGCGCTCGGGTGAGGACGAAGTCATCCGCATCTCGCCGCGCGTGCGCAGCGAGAGCCTCTCGGGCACCGCGCTGCCTGCCGTCAACCAGCGCCTCATCGAGGCCTTCCTGGTCGAGCCCGAAGTGCTGGCCGCCGGCGAGAGCGAAAAAGCCCCGCGCCTGGTCGGTGCCGCGCAAGAGCGCGCCCTGCTGTCGCCGGGCGACCGCGTCTATGGCCGCTCGGCTGACCAGTCGCTGGAGACGGGCCAGGAGCGCCAGTACTACCGCGTGTTCCGCAATGCCGTGCCGATGGTCGACCCCGAAAACAATGCCGTGCTGGGCTATGAAGCCCAGTACCTGGGCAAGGTCCAGGTGATGGCCGGTGAGCGCAAGGAGACAACGCTGGATGCCAAGGGGAATGCCCACACCGACCCGGTGCCCGCATCGCTGGACATCACGTCGGTGAAGGAAGAAATCCGCATCGGCGACAAGCTGCTGCCGATGCCGCGCGCCAATGTGACCAGCTATGTGCCGCATGCGCCCGATGAGCACCTGCAAGGCAGCGTCGTGTCCATCTATGGCAGCAACAGCGTGGCCTATGCCTCGCGCAACAACGTGATCGCCATCAACCGGGGCCAGGCCGACGGCGTCGAGCTCGGCCATGTCTTCCGCCTGATGACGCGCGGCGCGCGCATCAAGGACAAGACCGACAGCGACCAGACCGTCATCAAGCTGCCCAACGAGGCCAATGGCCTGGCCATGGTGTTCCGCACGTTCGACAAGGTGTCCTACGCGCTGATTCTGGAAGCCAAGGAAGGCGTGAAGGTGGGCGACTCGCTGATCTCGCCCGACTACCGCCCCTGATACGGGTAACCGGGAAGGCGGCTCTTGCCCATGACCGAACAAGAGCTGCATGACTGGTTGCGCCTGAGTGCCACGCCCGGCCTGGGCAATACCGCCATCCGGCGGCTGCTCGCGCGTTTTGGGCTGCCCGCTGACGTGCTGGCCCAGACCAGCGCCGCGTTGGAGAGCTGCATCACGCCCGCGCAAGCCCGGGCGCTGCACCACCCCAGCCCCGAGCTGCAAGCGCTGCAGGCGGCCACCTGGGCCTGGCTGACCAGC
>NZ_APCR01000237.1:0-207 GCF_000410635.1 Comamonas sp. B-9 | reverse complement strand
TATGCAGGCCCGATATCGCCATCAAATGGGCCACGCCGGTGGTGCGGAACACACGCCAGTCCTCGCGCTCAATGGCACGCTGCTCCCCGGTCACCAGCGCCACCAGCACGCCGGCAATGCGCGCCTGCTCCGCCGCTTGCGCCTGGCCCGGCGGGACAAGGCGCTGCACCATGGCATCGCGCACCGCCTGCCGCCAGCGCTGCACCA
>NZ_APCR01000269.1:0-1151 GCF_000410635.1 Comamonas sp. B-9 | reverse complement strand
GAGCTGTGCTTTACGGCCGCCGCAGACCGGCGCGATGCCGTGCAGCAGGCCAGCCTGGCCGCGCAAACGCCGGTGCAGCGCATTGGCCGCATCACCGCCGCAGCAGGCCTGCGCGTGCGCGATGCGCAAGGCCAGCCACTAGCGCAGCACTGGGCCTCGTTTGACCATTTCAAGGCCTGACGGCCTGGTGGCCTGGCGCCGGCGGGGGCTGCACAGCGCCTTGCCGCAGGCTTATGATGGCGGGCATGAGCGACTCGCCCTTTTCCCCTTCCGCGCCCGGCGCAGCAGACCCCATTGCGGCGCCCCGCCGCGCCAACTGGTCCTTCATGCTGCGCAACCCCCTGCACTGGATGGCGCTGGGCTTTGGCTCGGGCCTGAGCCCGGTGGCACCGGGAACGGTGGGCACCTTGTGGGCCTGGGTGGCCTACCTGGTACTGCAGCTGTGGCTGACGCCAGCGGCGATTGGCTGGGTGATTGGCGCATCGCTGGTACTCGGCTGGTGGGCCTGCACGGCCACCGCGCGCAACCTCGGCGTGGCGGATCCCGGCGCCATTGTCTGGGACGAGATCATCGCCTTCTGGCTCATCTTGTGGCTGGTCATGCCCACGGGCTTCTGGGGCCAGCTGACCGCTTTTGTGCTGTTCCGCTTTTTCGACGCCGTCAAACCCCAGCCGGTGCGCTGGGCGGATCGCTGCTTCAAAGGCTTTGGCTGGGGCGGCGGTTGGGGCATCATCTGGGACGATCTGGTCGCCGCTTTCTGCACCTTGCTTGTCATCGCCATCGGGAGACATCTGCTATGAACGCCACTGCCGCCTTGCTGACCAAAGATGGGCTGCCCATCCCGGAAACCGTGGCCCAGCTGGCCCAGCACCTGAGCCACCGGGGCTGGATGATGGCCACGGCCGAGAGCTGCACCGGCGGCCTGATTGCCGGCGCCTGCACCGAGCGGCCCGGCTCCAGCCAGTGGCTCGATTGCGGCTTTATCACCTACTCCAACCGCGCCAAATCCGCGATGCTCGATGTGCCCGCTGCGCTGATCGCCGCCCATGGCGCTGTCAGCGAGCCGGTCGCCCGCGCGATGGCCCAGGGCGCCATTGCGCAGTCCCAGGCCCAGGTCAGCGTGGCGGTGACCGGCGTGGCCGGGCCCGATG
>NZ_APCR01000271.1:0-11457 GCF_000410635.1 Comamonas sp. B-9 | reverse complement strand
CTGGAGGCCGTGCCTGCGGGCGACCGCTCTTATGTGCTGCGCAAGCGCGCGGCGGCCAGCCAGGCCCCGGTGGCGGGCGAGATGGTGCTGGCGCCGGTGGTGGTGCAGGCCCAGGCCGACCGGGTGGCCGCTTCGGAGCACACGGGTTCTTACACGGCAGCGGAATCCAGCACGGCAACGCGCATGGGCTTGTCCTTGCGTGAGACACCGCAGTCGGTGACGGTGATCACTCGCCAGCAGATGGACGACCAGGGCCTGAGCAACCTGCCCGAGATTCTGGACAAGGTGACCGGGATTACCGTGGGCCGCAATGACAGCGAGCGCGCGACCTTCTACTCGCGCGGCTTTACCGTCGAGAACTTCCAGTTTGACGGCATGCCCAATACGATGGACTCGGCCAGCCAGTACACCACGTCTTTGGCCGACAGCGCCATCTACGACCGGGTGGAGGTGGTCAAAGGTGCTACCGGCCTGTTGACCGGCGCTGGCAACCCCAGTGCAGTGGTCAATCTGGTGCGCAAGCGGCCCACCAAGGAGTTCCAGGCCTCGCTGGAAGGTGGTGTGGGATCCTGGAGCAAGCAACGCGGTGTGGCCGATGTATCCGGACCCCTGAACGCCGATGGCAGCGTGCGGGCGCGCATGGTGGCCGCCGCGCAGAATGCCGATTCGCATGTGAACTACTACAGCCGCGATACCCGCAACCTCTATGGCATTGTGGAGGCCGACCTGGCGCCCCATACCACGGCAGCGCTGGGCATTGACTACATGCAGACCCGTGCTGACGGCGCAAGCTATGGCCATCTGCCGCTGTTTTTCTCGGATGGCAGGCAGACGCATTTCCCGACCTCGCTCAACCCGGCTACGCGCTGGTCGTACTGGAACAACGACAGCACCAACCTGTTTGCCGATCTGAAACATGTGTTTGACAACGGCTGGAAGCTGGAGCTGGCTGGCAGCCACCTGCGCCAAAGCCGTGATGTAAAGGTGGGTGTGGCGGCCTATGGGGAGCTCGATCCGGTGACGGGGCAGGGCATCAACCGACTCTCAGTCAAAATCCCCACCACCTCGACCACCGACTCGCTCAACGCCGTGCTGTCAGGCCCGTTCGAGCTGCTGGGCCGCAGCCATGAGCTGACTTTGGGGGCGGGTTGGTCGCGCGGGCGCCGTGGCGCGCCGGGCTATACCTCCAGCTACGACCCCGTGGACAATTATTTTGAATGGCAAGGCAATGCACCGGAGCCGCAATTCAATCGCATCAGCGACCGCGATACCCGCGTCACCGAAAAAGGTGCGTTTGGTGCTGTGCGCCTGCGCCCCACCGATGCGCTGTCCGTCATCCTGGGCGCAAGGCTGAGCTGGTACCGCCTGGTCGATGGCGAGACCGATCTGGCAAGCAGCGTCTACACGCTCAACGACCGGCTGAAGGTGAGCCACAAGGTCATTCCCTATGCTGGCGTGGTCTATGACTTCAGCAAGCAGTGGTCGGCCTATGCGAGCTACACCGATATCTTCAACCCGCAGACCTACTACAAGGATGCGGGCGGTGCGGCGCTGCCGCCGCTCACCGGCAAGAGCCAGGAGATCGGCATCAAGGGCGCGCTGCTGGATGGCAAGCTCAACACCTCGGTCGCGCTGTTCCACACCCAGCAAAACAATGCCGCGCAGTATGTGGATTCCAACCCCGCCACTGGCGAAGAAATCTACATCGCGGCCAAGGGCGTCAAGAGCCGGGGCGTGGAGATGGAGGTCTCCGGCCAGGTCACCCCGGCCTGGAATGTGTATGCGGGCTACACCTACCGCGAGTCCACCTTGGGCTACCAGCCCGATGTGATCCTGAGCGCCGTCAACACCAACCAGCCCAAGCACCTGGTCAAGCTCAGCACCAGCTACCGCCTGCCCGGCCAGTGGAACCCCGTGACGGTGGGTGGGTCGCTCAGCTGGCAGAGCGAGACCTACTACCAGCAAGCGGGCGACACCCAGTGGCGCGCCACCCAGCCGGCCTACACCTTGCTGGGCCTGATGGCGCGCTGGGAGGTGGACTCGCACTTGTCGGTAGCGCTGAACCTGAGCAATGTGCTGAACAAGACCTATATGCCGGGCATGGGCTCGTATGGCACTGGCGTGTATGGGGATCCGCGCAGCTATTACCTGTCGGCGCGCTATAAGTTCTAAGCGCCTGTTCGCCGTCGTTTGCGCTGTAGCGCCAACAAGGCCAACAAGGCCAAATGGAGGAGCTGCGGACTGCTGTTGGGCAAGCTCGCAGTTTTTCCTCCATCGCTTGCGCATCACCAGCCACTTGAGGCTGCGCTGGACTGCCCTGCGTTAGGGCATCACCCTCCACCTGTGTCGTCCACTTTGCTTGGCGATCTGCACGGTGACCTGTCCATCCAGAATGTCTGGGACACCTAGCTGCACGCTCACAGCGTCGCGATTTTTATGCCTGCAACAGGCAGATCGCTGCGCCGGATATGTTCCACATCGAAAAGTACGCAGGCACTGTGCGCCACTTGGGCAACTAGAGGAGCGGTATGGCCCACAGGCTCTGCTTCTGATCCGGCGCAGCGCGGCACAGAACATGACATACGGCTCCACCTTGCACGGAGCCTTCCCCTGCATTCACTCTCCTGCACCTCACTGAGGGCGTTGCAACGCTCGCAACTGACATCGTTCAGACAGCGATTCTGATTCACCAAGATGCTGAATGCAGTGGGTAGGGGACTTTGAACAGGTCTTCACTGTCTCACAGCGAGGTCGTACTGATGAATACCGAGTGCCTTGTTTCTATCGAGTCTTAAGTGGATTGCTTCGCAGTAATCTGCATGGTGATATTGCATCAAAAGGTTTTTATAGCAAGTGCGGAGTATGCCTATATAAGTGTAAGTATTTGTTTGGATTTGCTAGTCAGTCCCCGCGATTTTTCAGATGCAGCTTGGCGACAACTATCCGGTCACAGGTGCGGAGCAGGTGACAGTTTGTAGATAATCAAAAATGAGATTTAGGAGCATGCAGGCATGAAGGTGTGGGGTACGCGAAGCATGTTCTGATAAATTTTGATCGGCTAAATGTATGGCTTGAATAGATCGTCTTATTGAGTTGGTAGCAATTACAGACAATTGATGTGAGCATCAAAAATTTCAGTCTATTAATATCGGCCCATCCTAGTGGAAGGTTGGTTCAATGTTTAGTGGATTGATGACTGCCTTTTAGGCAGAGGAGGTGAGCAATGTCTACATAATTTATAGTTGGCTACCAACGTTCTGGCCTGCAAGTGCAAAGTATCCTTAAGCGTGCCGGATATTATTATTGGTTGTGATCAATCTACGCTGATATTAATCAGCTGGATTGTGGGAGATGAGCGATGAAAAAAGCAAAATTCGAGACATCATCAGGGCGCAGAGTTTTCATACAACGAGCCGCAGCTGGGGCATCTGTCTTATCAACTGCGGGGCTTGTCTATGCCAATGATGATTTGCCTATGCAAGACGAAGTACGTCAGTCTGGTTTGGCGGGGGATATCTATGATGTTTTACGAGAGAGCATTCTCATTGGTGCGTTTGCAGTCCCGGTGATCGGCGGATTTTTGTCATTTTTGGGTGCATCGTTTATACCCAGCTCTGGTGAGTCACCGGAGCAGATGTGGAACCGCCTGATGAGAGCCAGGATTTCAGATGCATTGTTGAGATTGGCTCAGAGGGATCTGGTCGGTCTTTCTGAAGTCAGTCGCCTCTATAAGATTGCTATTGAAAGTGGAAATAGTGACGAAATTAGGGCTCAAAGCATCGCTGCCAATACGCAATTTACGGCGATGGTTCCGGGGTTTCAAGTCAGAGGAGAGGAGGCTGCGCTGCTGCCTCTGTTTGCGATCGCTGCTACCCTTCATTTGGCATTGCTGAGAGATATGGTGCTCAAAGGACGAGATATTGGTCTGAGTGACGGGCTTGTGGCTAGATACACAAGTGAAATGGTTGTGCTGATCAGACGGTATACCATCTATGTGGATACCCATGCCTCGTCCACCATCGATAAAGCGCGCAGAGATAACCCGCACTCTACCGTCGGCTTGGCGCAAAACATGCCTTTGTCCGCGATGCTGATAGAGAAAACAAAATATCAGTTGACGGTGCTTGACCTGCGAGATACCTGGGCGAATCTTGATCCGATTCGCTATCCTGGTAAATCTCGTATTAAACTCGATCGCGAGATATTTACGCCCGTCATTGGCTGGTTGGGGCGAAAAAATAGCAGGCCTGATGTTATTCCAGTGTGGAGGCGTCCATCCTCCCCGCTGAGTAGCCTTGAAGTCTGGGATAGAATGCAATGGCGCACGCGTTTTATATTCGGTTTTGATGCGATGTATGAAGATGGCAGTGTCATGAGTTCCGGCTCCAGAATCAGTAATTCCCACAATGTGCGGTTGGGAAAATATATCAATAGGGTTACTGCGGAAGCTGCAGCAGGTGTGTATCAAATGAGATTTCGTAGCAATGATGGGCGCTGGACGAAAGTAGGTAGAGATGCTGATGATGACACGCCTATCAGGAGGTTTGATAGTTCTTATTCTGGGCATCGGCTGTCCTCAATTCGTCACGTGGGTATCGGAATGGGGGCCGCTGAAGGAGCTGTCCGTGGCTGCGTACTCGGGTTTCAACTGATTCATCCCAGTGGCGCTCCCATGTCCCGCGAAGCCCTCAACAGCATGGCACCCAAGATTGCGCCGCAGGTGCTGAAGTGGCTGGAGGATGAAGCTATTCCCAACCATGGTTTAATATAGCGAAACTCAATGACCCAGCTTGAAAAAGAACGGTGAGCGTTCCTCTGCAAAATCTTTGCCCAGTGAAATGCATTTGGCCGCCCGCGTCTGCATGCGGACCACGGCATGGGGTTTTGCAGAGCGTCATTGGCAGTCAAGCAGCCGTGGTCCGCTGTATTTATAACTTTTTGTTTAACAAATACTGAGCAGCGCTTGAGATCTTTGCGCTGAAGATAGTGTCTATTAGAGGTAACCGAGGCAGGCCTGCTGGCCGGCCTCATCTGCATCTACCGACTTCAGGAGCGATACCCATGCTGATACGTACCAACAACGCGGGCTTTGACCACGGCAGCAGCAGCGACATCACGCCTCAGCATCTGTATCTGAGCCGTCGCGACCTGCTCAAATTCGGTGCGGCAGGCGGCACGGCGCTGGCCGCAGGCGGCGCCTGGGCGCAAGCCGCCAAGGCCGATGGCACGCAAGCAATCAGCACCGTTCGCTCTACGGTGTCCGGTGCGATATCGATGGAGACGCCCACATCCTTCCAGGATGCCAGCACCTACAACAACTACTACGAGTTTGGCCTCGACAAAAGCGACCCGGCGCGCTACGCCCACACCTTGCAGACAAGGCCCTGGACGGTGCGGGTCGAAGGCCTGGTCAACAAACCCAAGACCTTTGATATCGAAGAGCTGCTCAAGCTGAGCGCCCAGGAAGAACGCATTTACCGCCTGCGCTGTGTTGAGGGCTGGTCCATGGTGATCCCCTGGGTGGGCTACTCGCTGTCCAAACTGCTGGCGCAGGTGGAGCCGCAAGGCAGCGCCAAGTATGTGGAGTTCGTCACCTTGGCCGACAGCAAGATGATGCCTGGCCTGCGCAGCGGTGTGCTTGACTGGCCCTACACCGAGGGCCTGCGCATGGATGAAGCCATGCACCCGCTCAGCCTGCTGGCCTTTGGCATGTACGGCAAAACCTTGACCCCGCAAAACGGCGCACCGGTGCGCCTGGTGCTGCCCTGGAAATACGGCTTCAAGAGCGCCAAGAGCATCGTGACCATCCGTGTGGTGGAGAAGCAGCCGGGCACCGCCTGGAACAAGGCGGCGCGCAATGAGTACGGCTTTTACTCGAATGTGAACCCCGATGTGCCGCATCCGCGCTGGAGCCAGGCGACCGAGCGCCGCATTGGTGAAGGCGGCCTGTTTGCCAAGCGCCACAAGACCTTGCTTTTCAATGGCTACGAAGCCCAGGTGGGCCAGCTGTACGCTGGCATGGATCTGCGCAAGAACTACTGACGCGTACATGCCGATGCCCAAGCCTTCACGTTTTTCTGCCAAAGCTGTGCAGCGGCTGCTGCTGCACCTGTTATGCCTGGTGCCAGCGGCCTGGCTGTTTTATCTGGCAGCCATCGATGGCCTGGGGGCCAACCCGGCTGAGGCACTGCTGCGTTCGCTGGGCGATTGGGCCATCCGCTTTATCTGCTTTGCGCTGGCAGTCACCCCCTTGCGGCAGTGGCTGCGCTGGAACGGGCTGGCGGTCTACCGCCGCATGCTGGGCCTTTATGCCTTCTTCTACGCCAGCTTGCACTGGCTGGCCTATGTGGTGTTTGACATGGGGGTGGATTGGCCCGCCATCGTCGACGACCTGATCAAGCGCCCCTTCATTCTCGTGGGCACCTTGGCCTGGCTGATCCTGCTGGCGCTGGCCATTACCTCGGTGCCCAAGATCATCCGGCGCATGGGCGGCAAGCGCTGGCAGATGCTGCACCGCGCGGTGTATGGGGCGGCTGCGCTGGCCGTGCTGCACTTTTGGTGGATGCGCTCGGGCAAGAACAACTTTGCCGAGGTGTGGCTCTACGGGCTGATCCTTGCCGGCTTGCTGGCGGCACGCTGGGTTTTTCAAAAGCGCAAGCAGATGCAGGCGGCGGCCAAGGCTGCCAGGGTCTGACTGGATTGGCCATTTCAAGCGCGCCTGCCTCCAGTGTTTGCGGGCGCGGCGCCTGGGTTTGCCGCCAAGTGCCGATGCCAGCAGACCGCCCCATGTACCGCACAATGACAGCATGAACCCCAGCAAACGTATCTTGATCGTCGAAGACGATGCCCCCATCGCGGAGCTGCTGCAACTGCATCTGCGCGATGAAGGCTATGAGGTGGTGCACATGGCCGATGGCGACGCGGGCATGCAGGCGTTGGAGCGGGGCGGTTGGGATGCATTGGTGCTGGATTTGATGCTGCCCGGGGTGGATGGCCTGGAGATCTGCCGGCGTGCCCGCGCGATGGCCTATTACGTGCCCATCATCATCACCAGTGCCCGCTCCAGCGAGATGCACCGCATCCTGGGGCTGGAGCTGGGCGCGGACGACTACCTGGCCAAGCCCTTCTCGGTGCTGGAGCTGGTGGCGCGGGTGCGCGCGCTGCTGCGCCGCAGCCAGGCCTTGGCGCAGAACGCCCGGCTGGATGCGGGTGTGCTGGTGCTCGGCCATCTGGAGATCGACCCCATATCGCGCGAGGTGAAGCTGGGTGGCACCCAGGTGGAGCTGACACCGAGGGAGTTTGACCTCTTGCATTTTTTTGTGCGCAACCCCGGCAAGGTGTTTTCCCGGTTTGACCTGCTCAACCAGGTCTGGGGATACCGCCATGATGGCTATGAGCACACGGTCAACACCCATATCAACCGCCTCCGAACCAAGATCGAAGCCGATCCAGGCAGCCCCAAGCGCATTCTGACGGTATGGGGCCATGGCTACAAATGGGCGGAGGAGACGCCATGAGGCTCGCATCCACCACCTTGGCCCAGCGCCTGACCCTGGTCTTTGTGCTGCTGCTGCTCGCCTGCAGTGCGGCGACGGTCTGGCTGCAGATGCGGGTGTCGGATCAGCGCGAGCAAGAGGTGGTGCAGCGCCTGTCGCAGGATTTGGCCGCACGCATCGCTCGATACCCGGAGCTGATGCGTGCCGATGGCCTGAATGCCGGCGCCAGCCGCGAGCTGTTTGGCAAGCTGATGCAGGTCAACCCGAGCGTCGAGGTCTACCTGCTCGACGACAGCGGCGCCATCCAGGCCTACGATGCGCCGCAAGAAAAGATACTGCGCCAAAAGGTTGATCTGGAGCCCTTGCAGCGCCTGTTCAGCGGCGCGGCGCTGCCCGTGCTGGGAGACGATCCCCGCAGCATGACCGAGCGCAAGGTGTTCAGCGCCGCGCCCTTGATGCAGGGCGGCCAGCGATCTGGCTATGTCTATGTGATCCTGCAAGGTCAGGGCCGTGACAACCTGGCTGCCCGCGTGAGCAGCGACGGCGCGCTGCGCACACTGCTGTGGTCGCTGCTGGTCGTGGTGGTGCTGGGCGCGGTCGCGGCAGCTGTGGCCTTTGGCCTGATCACCCGGCCGCTGTGTCGCCTGACGGCCGCGGTGCAAGAGCTGCAAACCGATGGCCTGGCCGACCTACCCCAGGCGCAGGCCAAGCTGCAAAAAGCCGCCCATGGCGGAGCCGATATAGCGTTGCTCAGCCAGGCCTTTGCACAGCTGGCGCAACGCACCTGGGAGCAGTGGCAAAAGCTGCGCAGCCAAGACCAGCAGCGGCGCGAGCTCTTCGCCAATATCTCCCACGACCTGCGCACGCCATTGACCTCGTTGCATGGCTATCTGGAGACCTTGCAGATCAAGGCCGATGTGCTGTCGCCCGATGAGCGCCGCCGCTACCTGGGCATTGCGTTGGACCAAAGCCGTAAGGTCGGTGATCTGGCGCAAAAACTGTTTGAGCTGGCGCGCCTGGAATACGGCGTGGTCAAGCCCGAGCCCGAGCGCTTCTTTCTGCCCGATCTGCTGCAGGACGTGTTCCAGAAGTTTGAGCTGGCCGCCGAAGCCAAAGCACAGCGCCTGCACGCCGTGATTGACCCGGATCTGCCCCCCGTCACCGCTGATCTGGGCATGCTCGAACGCGTCCTGGTCAACCTGATCGACAACGCCATCCGCGCCACGCCGCCAGGCGGCGATATTCAGGTGGAGCTGCGTGCCGCAGAGCAGGGCCGCATCAGCGTGACGGTGCAGGACACCGGCCCAGGCATCCCCCCCGCGCTGCGCGACAGCCTGTTCGAACGCCCCACCTTGAGCCGCATGCACAGCCGCAGCGATGGGCGGTCTGGTGGCTTGGGGCTGATGATTGTGCATCGCATTCTGCAGCTGCATGACAGCTCGATTGAGCTGCTGAGCGGGGCAGGGGAGGCGGGGGCGCGGTTTAGGTTTTATTTGCGCTAGGGCATAGCGACATGGGCTTCGCCACGGCCAAGCCCATGCTATGCAGAAGCAGCTGAGCAGGCCTATCGCAACAGCAGGGTCTGCTCTCCATCACTGGTGATCCACACGCCAGTGGCGGTGAAATTGTCGTTGCTGCCCTGGCCTACGCGCTCGACCTGGTCCATCAGATCGCTGACCCAGGCCTGCACCGAGCCTGACTTTTTCAACGATGCCTCAATATCTTCAGGTGCGAGGCAGTTCCAGATACCGTCGGTACACAAGAGAAATGCATCGCCGCTTGCCACGTCGACCGGTGCGGCAAGGACGTCTGGGCCGACCTCGCTGTTGGCGCCGACGGCTCCCAGCAGTACATTTTTTTGGGGGTAGGATCTGGCCTCTTGGGCCGAGAGCAGGCCCGCACTGACCAGGCTCTGCACGACGCTGTGGTCCACCGTCATGGCCATGAGCTCTGTGGCACGAAACCAATACATGCGTGAGTCGCCCCAGTGGGCCCAGACGGCCTTTTGGGCATAGGTATCGATGCGCAATTCGACCACCGTCGTGCTCATCTGCCTGAGCCGGGGGTTGCTTTGTTGCTCATCCTGGATGCGTTGCGACATCGCCCGGAGTTGCGCGCTGAACTGCTCGGGGTCAAGCGTCAAGACTGCGGCTCTGACGGCCTGCATGGCCAGGTGTGATGCCTGGGCGCCACCAGCGGCACCGCCCATGCCATCAGCTACCGCAAAGGACACGACATGTTTGTCCCGGACATGGCAATAGGCGTCCTCGTTGTAGCTGCGGTCCCCCTTGTGGCTGAGGGAGTGGTGTACGAGCGCCAGGGATGACTGTGCGCATGGGTGGGCTTGCCCGGTCATTGGGAATGGTCCTCATGGTGGTTCGCTGCCTCAGCTTGGTAAGCGCTGAGAAACTCGCTGCCCCATGCCGTAGGGCTTTGATTTTTCATCTCTTCCTTGAGCCACTCATAGTGGCTGCAGTACAGTTCCCAAAGACGCGCCTGGCGCTGGGCGGCAAACAGCGTCTTGTTGCGGCCCAGGGACTCAAGCTGCTCGTTGAAATGCTTTGGCGAAAACCGGTCGAGCAGCCCGCGCACAGCGGCTTGGGTGCCTGCCATCATGGCCATTTCGTGGCTGCGCAAGTCCTGAAAGGCGTCTACAAGGGCCTCCGGCCCCGCTTGAAAACCGGGCATGCGTGGGCCAAAGATCTGCGCCAGCGCGGAGTCAGCGGTGGGTAGAAACTTCAAAGGATTGTTGGCTTCGGCATTGATCAGGGTGACCGATACCCGGACTTCTTGCTTGGCGGCCGCGCGCGAGCCCAGCAGGTCCATGCAGCCTTGTACCGAGGTGCCCAGCATCTTGCCGATGACATGCATCAGCTCCGGTGTCAGTGTCTCTGGATACCGGCATTCGCACAGCCCCGCACCTGCTTTGAAGCCCAGCAACAGCGCTTGTGCCACATCGGCCTGCTCGCTAGGTTGTGGTGCTTGTGCTTGTGCTTGTGCTTGTGTTGTGGCCGAGGGCGCTGGAATGTCTGAGCCAGGCTCTGCTGCAGATGAATACGCTGGTGCTGAATTGACGCGCGGGTCGCCCGCAGGTCCCGTCGCTGCGGCGGTTTCGGTATCTGCCCTGGGGTGCTGCAGTACGCCACGCAAGTCCATGGCGAGGGCCTGATCGGGCGGCGCATGGCAATGCCCGCGCTCTTCGGTGGGCGCTTGCCCATCCAGGGCCGATCCACCATGCAGGGCATTTTCCACAGCTGGCGCTTCTAGGCCCGCGCTTGACGAAGCGATGTCGAAAAGCGGTTCCAGTACGTTGCCACCGCCCGGACCGCCCTCCAGTAGGGCTGGGGCAGCAGGGCAGGATGTCTGCGCTTCGTCTGCATGTGCAGCTGCAGGATCGTGCAACACTGCTGTCTCAGCAGCTGGCGGCGATGGGCTTGGGTCATAGGCGCGAGGCGCGCGAAAATACGCACCCATCTCTACTCGGTGGTCTGCCAAGGCCGGGGATTGACTGGCCCGGTCCTGGAACATGGCTTCCGGGTTGAGCATGGCGTCGGCGGACTGCTTGGCAAACAGCTCCAAAGGGTCGAGCGTGTGGGATGCGTCGACCAGCCCTTGGTGCTGTCTGCCATTGAGCGGGTCTTGGGTCAGCTCGGAAATATTGCCTTCGCTGGGCTGAAAGCTGGCGTCCACGGTCTGCTCGGCGAACATGTCACCAAAGCTGGCCGGGCTATCCATCTGGCCCAGCGGATCGGCTGTGTTGCGGGGGGATACGCCTTGGAGCGCCAGAGGATTGAAGTCTTCCGGAATCATGCCGGCGTGCTGGCGTTGGTACGGCGCCGCAGCGACCTGGCTGCTCAGGGGCGCCGCCAGTAGGTCGGCAAACGGGTCGGTGCCCAGTGACATCGTATCGGGCGGTCTTGGGGGCGCTTGTGGTATTGGTGTTGATTTCCACACAGAAGTG
>NZ_APCR01000253.1:0-8039 GCF_000410635.1 Comamonas sp. B-9 | reverse complement strand
GGCGCAGGCGCCTGCCGCCGCTGCCAAGCAGGGTGGCAAGGCGGCGCCTGCAGCCAGCGCTGCGGCGCACAGCAAGGCCCAGGGGCCCGTGCATGCGGCCGACAAGCTCTGGACCGATTGGGGCTTTGGCGCCTTGCCCGAGCTCATGGAGATCAAGAAGGGCAACCAGACGCTGATTGGTTTCCCGGCGCTGATCGACCACGGCAACGGCGTCGGCATCGAGGTGTTTGACGAGCCCGAGGTGGCAGCCAACCGCCATGCGCTGGGCCTGCGGCGCCTCTTTGCGCTGCAGATCCGCGATGCGCTCAAGTACCTGGAAAAGAACATTCCCGATCTGCAGAAGATGGCGGTGGGCTATATGCCGCTGGGCACGCAGGAAGAGCTGCGCGAGCAGATCATCAATGTGGCGATTGACCGCGCCTTTTTGCAAGAGCCGCTGCCGGCGGACGCTGAGCAGTTCAAGCAGCGGGTGCAGGAGGGGCGCGGGCGCCTGACCTTGATCGCCAACGAGGTCGCGCGCATGGCCGCTGGCGTTTTGCAGGAGTACATGGCGGCGGTGCGCAAGATCAAGGACACCAAGAACGCGCCTGAGGCCACGGCCGATGCCCAGCAGCAGCTGCAAAAGCTGGTGCCCAAGAACTTTATCGCGATTGCGCCCTGGGCCCAGCTGGGACACTATGCCCGTTACCTGAAGGCGATCACCGCGCGCCTCGATAAGTACCGGGCCGACCCTGCCCGCGATGCCGCCAAGCTCAAGGAGCTGCAGCCATTGGAGCAGCGCTATTGGCGCCTGGTGGCAGAGCGCAAGGGCCAGGTGGATGCGCGCATGCAGGAGTACCGCTGGATGCTCGAAGAGCTGCGGGTGAGCTTTTTTGCCCAGGAGCTGCGCACGCCATACCCGGTCAGCAGCAAGCGGCTGGACAAGGTCTGGCAGCAGTTGCAGCAGTAAGGACTTAGGGATAACCGGCCATGCTGCCTTGCGCAACATGGCCGGTTTTTCTTTGTCAAACCAGGCGTTCCACCACCTCGTCCACCGTCAGCACATCGCCAAAGAACAGCATCCAGTTGTTGAGGCTGTGGACATGCTCATAGGGCGTGACGGCGGCCAGCGCATCGTCGACCATGATGGTGGCGTAGTCCAGCATCATCGCGTCGCGCGCGGTGGATTCGCAGCAGACATTGGTGACGGTGCCGCCGATCAAGACGGTGCGCACGCCCTGCGCCTTGAGGACGGCGTCGAGATCGGAGGCGCCGGGGGCCAGCGCGCTGTAGCAGCGCTTGACCACCGTGAGGTCGCCCGGCTGTACATCGAGCGCGGGCGGCATCGCAAAGCCGGCGTGGCCGCTGCCCAGCTCCAGCAGCCGGCGCGCGCTGCGCTCGGGCGTGAGCATATGGCGGTGGTGGTGCGACCAGAACTGGTCGGCGCCATCGGCGCTGGTCTTGATCCACACCACGGTGCCGCCCTTGGCGCGCAGCGCGGCTGCCAGCTGGTTGACCTTGGCAAAGATCGCGCGCGCTGGCGCGCATTCGCCCTGGTAGCCGGGCTGGGTGTAGTAGTTTTGCAAGTCCACGACGACAAAGGCGGTGGCCGCGGCGTCCAACTGGTCATAGGGGTGGAGCACCCCCTGGCGGGCCAGCACGCGCTCTTCAATCCAAGGCTCAAACTGCATGGGGCTATCTTTTCTGGTGTGGGTTTCAAAGGGCTCAGGCGTAGCGGTGCTGCACGCTTTTTTCCAGGCGGGTGACGGCCATGTACATCACGGCCGACAGCAAGGCCAGCACGACGATCGACGCCATCACCACATTGAGCTTGAACACCTGGCTGCCGTTGACGATCAAAAAGCCCAGGCCGGCGCTCGAGGACTGGAACTCGCCGACGATGACGCCGATCAAGGACAGGCCAATGTTCATCTTGATCGCGGCAATCACCGCGGGCACGCTGCCGGGGAAGACCACATACTTCATCACCTGGGCCTTGCTGGCGCCCAAGGTGGTGGCCAGCTTGATCTTGTTGGGGTCGATGGCCTGAAAGCCTTCGTAGACCACCATGATGGTGATGAACAGCGAGATGGCCACCGCCATGCCGTAGACCGAGTATTCCGAGCCCAGCCAGATGTAGAAGATCGGCACAAAGGCAATCTTGGGCATGGCATTGGCGATCACGAGGAAAGGATCGAGCACCTTTTTCAAAAAGCTGCTCCACCACAGCATGGCAGCCATGCCGATGCCCAGCAGCATGCTGACGACAAAGCCGATCACTGTGGCCTTGAAGGTGATCCAGGTGTGGCCCAGCAGGTCGCCGTTGCGGGCCAGATCGACCAGGGTGGGCAGCACGGCAGACGGGTAGCTGGTGAGCATGGGGTTGAGGATGTGGCTGCGCGCGAGCAGTTCCCAAATCAACAGGAATGCCAGCAAGAGCCCTGCGCGGCTCAGTGCCACCAGGCGCTTGCGGCGCTGGATCTGGGCCAGCCACTGGCGGTATTCGGGGCTGCGGGTGTCGGCTTGGGCCGGGGCCGCCGTGTTGGTGGTGTTCATGACGGTGCTCATGCTTAGCCTTCCACGTGGGCGTCGATCTCGTCCCACAGCACATTGAAGTAATCGTTGAATTCCGGGCAGCCTCGGGCCTCAAAAGGCGTGGGCCGTTTGCCGCCCTGCGAGGGGAAGTCCATGTGGTGCACCGATTTGATGCGGCCGGGCCGGCGCGAGAGCACGATGACGCGGTCGGTCATTGCAATGGCCTCGCCAATATCGTGCGTGACCAGGATCACCGACTTGCCCTCGTCGCGCAGCACATCGACCACCTCATCGGCAATCGACAAGCGGGTTTGCGAGTCGAGCGCGGAGAAGGGCTCGTCGAGCAGCACCACATCCGGGTTGGTGACCAGGGTGCGGGCCAAGGCCACGCGCTGGCGCATGCCGCCCGACAGCTGGCGCGGGTAGTGGTGCAGGTAGTCGCCCATGCCGCATTTGTGCAGCAGCTGCGTGGCGCGCTTTTCGGCGGCCGCCAGGTCCTTGTTCTGGATCTGGGCGCCCAGCAGGGTGTTTTCCAAAATGGTGCGCCACTCGAACAGGTAGTCCTGCTGCAGCATGTAGCCGATGCGCGGGTTGGGGCCGACGATGGTCTGGCCATCGACCAGCACCGTGCCGCTGGACGGCGGCAAAATGCCCGCCAGGATCGACAGCAAGGTGCTCTTGCCGCAGCCCGACTGGCCAATCAGGCTGATGAATTCGCCTGCCTTGACCGAGAGGTTGATGTTCTGCAGCGCCTGGGTCTCGCCCTGGGGTGTGAAATAGCGCAAGGAGACGTTGTCGACATGGACGCGGTAGGGGTGGGTCATCGCAGCTCCTTATTTTTGCGCCAGGCTCTGCACCAGGCCCATGTCGACAAAGCGGGCGTAGTCGACCTTTTTGCCGGCCTCCAGCACACCGCCTTGCACCAGCATGTCCTGCAGCTGGTCCATGGCCTGCTTCTCGACCATCGGCGTCTTCTTCCACAGCTGCAGCTGCTGGTAGCGCTCAATGGCGCTGACCAGCTCGGCCTTGCTCAGACCCGTGAAATAGCTGCCCACCAGATCGGCCAGCTCGCCCGCCGGTGCAGCAGCGGTGTACTGCTGGGCTTTCGCCACCGCCTGGGTCCAGGCTTGCACGGCGGCCCGGTTTTTCTTCAGGTAGGCATCGGTGGTGGTGAACACGGTGTAGTCGACCATGCCCACTTCCTTGCCCACCGCGCCCAGCGGGAAGGCCTTGCCTTGTTTTTCCAAGCTGCTGGCCTCGGGCTCCAGAAAGGTGGCGTAGTCGTTTTGCCCGGCCAGCCAGGCGCCGGTGCGCGCGGCCGGGCCGATATTGCTGACGAGCGTCAGGTCTTTCTTCGGATCGAGCCCCTTTTTGCGCAAGGCCGCCTCCAGAAAGATATCGGGGTTGGAGCCCGGGCGGAAGGACATGATCTTGCTGCCCTTGAGCTTGCTCCAGTCAAAATTCGCATCGGGTTTGCGGCCCATCAGCAAGAAGCCGTCGGTGGCAGTCAGTCCGGCAAACACAATGGGTTTGACTGGCGACTCGCTGTTGGCGACATAGATCGAGGCCTCGGGGCCAATCAGCACGATATCGGCGCTGCCCGAGAGCAGGGCGGCCATGCCCTTGTCGGTGCCCTGCGAGGTTTTCATGCTCATCTCGATGCCCGCGTCCTTGAACATCCCCTTTTGGATGCCCACATACATGGGAACATAGAGCACCGAGCGCACCACCTCCTCGTAACGGATCTTGTGCGCTGTCTGCGCCTGGGCATGGGACAGCGGCAGCAGCGCCGCCAGCAGGGAGGCAATAAGGGCCGTACGGCGGCGAAACATGTTCTTCATACCCACTCCTTGTATACAGAAAATAGCGACAGATGAATAAAAACAGCTTCATGCAAGAACAATGCCGAAATAAATGCTGAAATTTCCGGATCAATGTCTTGTTATGTATTCAGTATCCAATTTATTGTGCATGCCGAGGATCGGTGTTAACCATCAGGACTGGACACCGGGATTGGGTGTAGGGCGAGGTGCGGTGAGGGCCGATGGCGGCGGCTTTGGGAGCCGGCCTTGATGCCGCGGCGCATGGCAGCGCGCTGGTCCCCCAGGTTGCGGCGCGCACTGTTTTGGTCCCGGCCGCTGACGGCCGACGAATGGGTGCTGCTGGCGCGCTATTTTGGCCAGCCGCAGCACCCGGGCTGGTCGCGCATGCGCCTCTACCTGCGCCGGCTGGGCGATACGCGCAGGGCGCTGTCGTTCAACGGCGGCTTTGTGTCGATGCCGGCGCACTGCTTTGCAGCGTCAGACCCGCGCCAGTGCCTGCGGCTGGCTGAGCCGCTGATTGCAGGATGGCTGGCCCACGAGGCCTTCCACCACTGGCAGCGGCTGCAGGGCAGGGCGGTAACCCGGCAGGCATTGGGCCTGCAATGGCGCTTTTGGCGCCATGGCATCAACCCCTATGCCTATACGCCCAGTGCATCGCCGGCGGAGTTGCTGGCCCAGTTCCAGCAGGCCCAGGTCGAGCAGCAGGCACAGATGTGGCAAGACGCGGTGATGGCCGATATCGCCTGGCGCCAGGCCGGGCCCGGTGCGGCGCGGGAGCGGCTGGCAGCCGCTGCCCAGCGCTGGCATGCGGTGCTGCACTGGGTGCAACAACAGGGCGCGCCACACCGGGGCTCGCCGGTCCCCTAAGCGACGGGCTGGTGCCTGGGCCGCTGGGCATACTGGACCGAAACTCGCTTTGAAAGTTCGGGACCCGCCATGACCGCTGCTGCAGACCTGCCTGCCTCCACTTCCACCTCTGCCCCGGTATCTGCCCCGATATCCGCCCATTGGCCCGGGCGTGTGCCCCGGCAGCTGACCTTGCCGGCCACCTCGGTCTGGGACAACCTGGCCGTCAATGCCCGGCGCTATCCGGACCATGCCGCACTGGTGTTTTTTGACCAGGCCATCAGCTATGGCCAGATGTGCGAACAGACCGAGCGCCTGGCCGCCCATCTGTACCAGCAAGGCGTGCGCAAGGGAGACCGGGTCATCCTGCTGATGCAAAACTGCCCGCAGCTGGTGCTGGCGCACTACGCGATCCTGCGCGCCAATGCGGTGGTGGTGCCGGTCAACCCGATGAATACCGCCGCCGAGCTGGCCCACTACATCAGCGATGCCGATGCGCGCGTAGCGATCACCACCGCCGATCTGGCCCCTGCGCTGTGCCAGGCCAGCAGCAGCCTGCCGCCCGAGCAGCAGCTGGCGCACCTGGTTATCAGCCATCTGTCGGACACCATGCCGGCCGATGCCGCTACGCAGCCGGATTTTCCGCCTGCCTGGCAGCCTTGGTTGCTGGGCGCGCAGCCTTTGCCGGGTGCCGATCTGCTGGGTGCCACCACGGTCAGCCGCTGGCTCGATGCCGTCGAGTGCCGTGCCGAGCCCCCCGCCGGCGAGGTAGCGGCCAGCGATATGGCGATCCTGCCCTACACCAGCGGCACCACCGGCCTGCCCAAGGGCTGCATCCATGCGCACAGCCATGTGCAGCATGCGGCGATGGCGGGCGTACTCTGGGGCCGGCAAAGCACAGAGAGCGTGAACCTGGTGGTGGCGCCGATGTTCCATATCACCGGCATGGTGTCGATCATGCATGTGCTGATCTGCGCCGGAGCCACCTTGGTGATCATGCCGCGCTGGGACCGGCAGCTGGCGGCCGCGCTGATGGCGCGCTACCGGGTGACGCACTGGGCCAATATCCCGACCATGGTGGTGGACCTGCTGGCCAGCCCGAACCTGGCGCAGATGGACACCCGCAGCCTGGTCTACATGGGTGGCGGTGGCGCGGCGATGCCGCAGTCGGTGGCGCAAAGGGTCAAGGAGGTCTGGGGCCTGGACTATATCGAGGGCTATGGCATGACGGAGACCTGTGGTGCCTCCCATGCCAATCCCTATGAGCACCCCAAGCAGCAGTGCCTGGGGCTGCCCCATATCGGCATGCAGTCATTGGTGATCGCCCCCGAAACCTGGCAGCCCCTGGCCGACGGTGAGGTGGGTGAGATTGTGGTGCAGGGCCCGCAGGTGCTGCAGGGCTACTGGAAGCAGCCCGCTGCCACGGCCGCCAGTTTTGTCGAGGTGGGCGGGCAGCGCTTTTTCCGCACCGGTGACCTGGGTTACCGCGATGCCGATGGCTACTTCTTCCTGACCGATCGCCTGAAACGCATGATCAATGCCAGCGGCTACAAGGTCTGGCCCGCCGAGGTCGAGAGCCTGATGTACCGCCATCCTGCCATCCTGGAGGCCTGCGTGATCTCCGCCCGCGATGAATATCGGGGCGAGACCGTCAAGGCGGTGGTGGTGTTGCGCCAAGGCCAGCAGGGCCTTGTCAGCGCGCAGGACATTATCGACTGGTGCCGCGAACACATGGCGGTGTACAAGGCGCCGCGCCTGGTGCAGCTGGTAGACCAGTTGCCCAAGAGTGGCAGCGGCAAGGTGATGTGGCGCTTGCTGCAGGAAAAGGAGTAAAGGTGCCGTGGGATGCCTGCAGGCGCATAGGCGGGGAGGGATGCACTACCACCAGCGCATGAGGCGCAGCATCTTGAACCAAAACCCGTCGCCATACTGCACCGCTAGCCAGCCACAAACCACCGGGCAGACAACGCAGAGGATGGCCCAAGTCATCCAGCTTGGGTAGGTTTTAAAGCCGATGACACCCGCGACAAACAGGCCCAGCAAGATTCCAAAAAAGAGGCGAACATTGCGCTCGGCGCTGTCGCGGGGTGGGTCTTCATGCATGGCGTTCTGAGGCTCGTGGTGAGCCCGCCAGTGTAGGTGGGCGCAGCGGTCTCTGCCCAGCCTGATGTAGGGTGCAGGCTATACGCTTCCGGCCTTTTCAATCACCAAAATCCGCGCTTCACCCTGCGGGTGGGCCACATGCTCGCAACCTACGCCGGCGTGGAAGATATCGCCGGCCTGCAGCAGGGCTTGCTTTTCTTCGCCCGTCTCGCGCCAGTGCATGACCACCAGGCCCTGCATCACCGCAAAGACTTCCTCGCCGTCGTTGACATGCCAGATATAGGGCTGGTCCGTCCAGTGCAAACGGACGCTGGTGCCGTTCATCTGGGCAATGTCCTGGGCGCCCCAGGGGCGCTCGGCGGTGAATTCCTGGCTGCGGATGATGCGTTGCATGGTGTGTCTGCACGTCGGCCGTTTAAGCGGTCGCGTTCAGCTCCTGGCTGATGGCCTCGATCTGCTCGGACAGCTCCAGCCAGCGCTCTTCGAGCTGCTCAATCTCGCCATTGATGACGCTCAGCTGCTTGCCGGCCTCGACGATATCGGCGCCCGACAGACCTGGGGTCGCGAGCTTGGTCTCCAGCGCATCGCGCTGCGCATTGAGCTGGGGCAGCTTCTTGTCGATCTGTTCGAGCTCTTTCTTGAAGGGCTTGGTCTTGTCGGCCAGCTGCTGGCGGGCGGCGGCGGCCAGGCGGCGGGCTTCCTTGGGGTCGCCCAGGGGCTCGGTCTTGGCGGGCGCAGGCGCAGGGGCTGGCG
>NZ_APCR01000267.1:0-205 GCF_000410635.1 Comamonas sp. B-9 | reverse complement strand
CTTCCCCGAAGGCCAGGGCCGGCATTTTGAGCAGACCCGCTATGGCGACTTCCGCGTGCTGCCCGATGGCCGCGCGCTGCTGGTGGGCCTGGCCGATGGCGATGGCCAGCCGGTGCTGCCGCTGCCCGGCCGCTCGATCTGGGAAAGCCCGCTGGGCATCACCAGCCCGGAAGCGACCGGCGCGGCCAGCGAAGCGCCGGTGCCA
>NZ_KE148582.1:338-1726 GCF_000410635.1 Comamonas sp. B-9 | reverse complement strand
GGCGCGCGTGGCCACAATGCGCTCGGCCGCCTCGGCCAGCGGGCCACGCGCCAGGCACTGCTGGGCCATGCCCAGGTAGGCGCCCCACCAGATGTAGACATCGCGGGCCTGCGCCGCCGGCAGGCTGCGAAAGCTGCACTGGCCGTCCAGCATCACCACCAGCGTGTCCACCCCGGCCGGCCAGCCTTGCTCGCGCAGCTGGCGGCCGGTGGTGACGGTAAAGGGCTGGCCAATGTCATTGACGGCGATCGCATGCGCGGCGGTGAGCGCCTGCATCGAGGTGATGCCGGCGATAACGCTGACCTGCTGCGGTGCCGGCTGCATGCGCGCGGCAATGCGCAAGGTGCTGTCGTAGAGCGATGGATCGCCCCAGACCAGCAGCGCCACCTGCAGCACACCGTTGCTGCTACGCGGCACCAGGCCATGGGCCAGCGCCTGCGCCATCGCGGCTTGCCAGCGCAGGGTGATGGCCGCATGCCATTCATCGACCTGGTTCAGGTAGTCATCGCCCTGGCTGCGGCGCTCGGGCATGTCAAAGCCAGCAATCAGCGGTGCGGGTTGCTGCAGCACCGCATCGCAGAGCGACTGGCGCAGGGCCGCCAGCTCGGCCTTGTCCTCGCCCTTGTGGGGCAGCAGCAGCAGGTCGGCCGCATTCATCGCCGCAATGGCCTGGCGCGTCAGGTGGTCGGGGTTGCCGGTGCCAATGCCGATGAGGCTCAGCGCGACCGGCGGCAAGCTTCTGCTCATGCCTGGCCTTCGCTGTTCGCGGGCGTGGCTGCCAGCGGCCGGTCGGTGGCGGTATCCACCGCCGCCTGCGGCGCCGGAAAGCGCGGCTCGGTGCCCTGTGGCCGGTAGCGGCGGTCGTAGTCGGTGGCGTAGAGGCGGCTTTCGCCAAAGTCCTCGGCGCTGATGCTGCGGCCCACCAGGATGATGGCGGTGCGCTCCATGCTGGCGGCCACGGCCTGGGCCAGTTGGCCCACGCTGGTGCGCACAACGGTTTCATCGGGCCAGCTGGCGCGCCAGACGATGGCGGCCGGGCAGTCCGCGCCATAGTGCGGCAGCAGCTCGCTTTGCACCTTTTCGGCCACATGGATGGACAAATGGATCGCCAGCACCGCGCCAGTCGCGGCAAAGGCGGCCAGTTGCTCGCCCTCGGGCATCGCAGTGGCGCGGCCGGAGGTGCGCGTCAGCACCACCGACTGGCACAGGCCCGGCAAGGTCAATTCGGCGCCCAGGGTGGCGGCAGCCGCGGCAAACGAGGGCACGCCTGGCGTCACGCTGTAGGCAATGCCCAGTGCGCGCAGGCGGCGCAGCTGCTCGCCCATGGCCGACCAGACCGACAGATCGCCCGAATGCAGGCGCGCCACATCCTGGCCCTGCGCATCGGC
>NZ_KE148582.1:0-204 GCF_000410635.1 Comamonas sp. B-9 | reverse complement strand
CTTGCCATCCGATCGCGGCCGCGCACGGTGATCAGGTCGGCAGCGCCGGGGCCGGCGCCGATGAAATGCACGGTCATGCCGTAACTCCTTGGGTTTGTGGATCAGCCGGGCGCAGGCCCGCTGCCAGACAACAATAGGGGGTGGCGCCGCGCTCGCGCAGCGCGGCGGCCAGGGTGGCGCTGCCGTCGCCCGCCACCAGGCGGG
>NZ_KE148581.1:949-18225 GCF_000410635.1 Comamonas sp. B-9 | reverse complement strand
GGCTGCTGCCCAAAGCGGTCAAGCGCCCCCCGCTGGATTGACGGCTAAGCCGTTCAGGCTTCGTCGGGAACGGGCAGGTCCTGCGACGAGGCTGCCGCCAGCTGCAGGCGCAGCTGGGCGTTTTCCAGCTCCAGCGCCTGCACGCGGGCGCGCAAGTCGCTGATCTGCTGCTGGGCCTTGTCCAGCGCCGCATCCACCGCCTCGGCGCCATGCGCGGCCGAGGGGGCGCTGGCGGGTTCTTCGGCCTCTGGGGCCTCTTCCTTGGGTTTGCGCTTGGCCTCGCGCACCTGCTTGACCACCTGCTTCAAGCCATCCTTGCCGCCCTGGGCAGCGGCCTGCTGCGCTTCATGCGGCAGGGTCGCGACCACAGCGGCGGCATTGATGGAGATATCGCCGGCCTTCAAGGCCTCGACCAGCGCAGGTGCAGCGCTTTTCTGGATTTTCTCGATCTGCGCGACCTGGCTGCTCGACAAGCGGGCCGCCTTGGCAATCGCCTCGCGCGTCGCTACCTTTTCCAACTCGGCCGCATCGACCGGCGAGAAAGCCTCGTCGGCATTGCTGACCGCTGGCGCCTCGCCTTCGGCCGGCTGCGCGGGCACCGGGTGGGCCTTCTCCAGCTTGCGGTGCTCCAGAATCTCGCGCTTGCGCAGCGCCAGCACGCCGCGCTGAAAATCCGAGACGCTGCGGCGCCCCAGGTGCTGGTCGATCATCCACAGGTAGACATCCTGCATCGACTGGAACTGGGTGTTTTGCACCGTGTTGAAAGGCAGGCCATGCTTTTGGCAGATGCCGTAGCGGTTGTGGCCATCGACCAGTACATTGCCCCAGAGCACCAGCGCATCGCGGCAGCCTTCGGCCAGGATGCTGCGCTCCAACGAGGCATGCTCGTCCGGGGTCAGTGGGTCGATGTAGGCCTTGAGTTCTTCGTTGACAACAATATCCATAATGCAGAGCGGCGGCAGGGTGCCGCCGCTGGTAATCCTTAAAAAAGCTTGCGCCGATTGTAGAAGTGCGCAAAAGTGGCAGCCGCTTGACAAGGATTTGACAGCCATGAACAAGACCGAACTGCAGGCATTGATCGCCGTGCTGCAAGTGCGCTTTGAAGCCCATATGCCGCGCCACCCCGAGCTGGACTGGGCTCTGGTGCTAAAGCGCCTGGACAAGAACACAGCCGCCCACAAGGCGCTGGCCCAGATGGAGGCCACCGGCGGCGAGCCCGATGTGATCTTGCAGGACAGCGCAAGCGGCCAGCTGCTGTTTGCCGATTGCGCTGCCGAAAGCCCCACGGGGCGCCGCAGCCTCTGCTTTGACGAAGAGGCGCTGGCCGCGCGCAAGGAAAACAAGCCCGCAGGCAGTGCGCAGGGCATGGCCGATGCGATGGGTGTGCAGTTGCTGGACGAGGTGCAGTACCGCCATCTGCAGACCCTGGGCGCTTTTGACAGCAAGACCTCCAGCTGGCTGGCCACGCCCGACGAGATGCGGCGCCTGGGCGGCGCGCTGTTTGGCGACCGGCGCTATGGGCGCGTGTTCACGTACCACAATGGCGTGCAGTCCTATTATGCAGCGCGCGGCTTTCGCGCCGGCCTCTGGGTATAGAAATCCTCTCTCGGCATTCCATATTCCCTGGGGGCATATAACCTTACCGCGATATATTCAATCCGCGCATAGCGTGCTTGCGGACTGCAATCGCGGGACAATGGAGCCCATTGATTTGCCTCTACACGCTATTGCCATGACAACCTTTCGCCAGCTGACTGTGGCCAGCGCCCTGTTTGCCAGCAGTTGGCTCACGGCAGCCCATGCCGCCCAGCCCCTTTTGAGCCCGGCCGAACTGGCCAGCGCCCAGCAAAGCGCGGCCGCGCCCGTCGTTCTCGATATCCGCGAGCCCAAGCTTTATGCCGAAGGCCATATTCCCGGCGCGCTCAATGCGCCCTATGGCAAGTGGCGCGGCCCGGCCACCAATCCCGGTGAGCTGCCCGATCTGCCCAAGCTCACGGCCTTGGTGCAGTCGCTGGGCCTGACCCCGGCCACGCATGCCGTCGTGGTATCGACCGGCGCCGATGCCACCGATTTTGGCGCGATGGCGCGTGTCTACTGGAGCCTGAAGGTGCTGGGCTTGAAGGACCTGTCCATCGTCAACGGTGGCATGAAGACCTGGGTGGCCGAGGGCCAACCCGTCAGCACCCAGGCGCCCCAGGTGCAGGCCAGCAGCTACCAGCCCGTGCTGGACGAGAGCCTGATCGCCACACGCGACCAGGTGCGCTCCCATGTCGACCTGAGCAATGCCGCGCTGGTCGATTCCCGCCCCGATGCGTTCTACCAAGGCAAGACCCGCGCGCCAGCGGCCAAGCTCTCGGGCACCCTGCCCGGCGCGCAGCAGCTCGATTTCAACCAGTGGTTTGTCAAGGGCACGGCCCAGTTTGTCGACCCGGCCACCGCCCGGCAGATCGCCCAGAAGGTCAGCCGCAAGGACGGCCAGGACACCGTCGCCTTCTGCAATACCGGCCACTGGGCCGCCACCGACTGGTTTGGCCTGAGCGAGATGGCCGGCCTGCCCAATGTCAAGCTGTATGCCGGCTCGATGGTGGACTGGACCCAGCAGCCCGATGCCCCGGCGATGGAAAACCAGCCCGGCCGCGCCGAATCGCTGGCCTATGACGCCAAGCAATGGTGGCAGCGCAAGTTCAAGTAAGCCGGATCCGGTTCTTTGGCTGCCAGCACTTCTGCAGAAGCGCTGGCAGCTTTTTGTTGTATTGACTCTCAACGGTGATCGTGATGAAACGACTTCCCCTGTCGATCCTGATGGCGGCCTTTTTCGGCTGGCTGCTGTGGTCGGTATCGCTGCGCCAGGCGGCGCTGTTCCTGGTCGGTATCGGCCTGGGCGCCATCCTGGCCGGCCAGCGCTTTGGCTTTACCACCGGCTGGCGCATGCTGGTCGAGGACAAGGACCCGCGCGGCGTGTTTGGCCAGTTGCTGCTGCTGGCACTGGCCGCCGCGATGGCCATGCCGCTGCTGGGCCACTACCCGGAGCTGACGGCCGCCCTGGGCCCACCCAGCATCAGCCTGCTGGTGGGGGCCTTTGTCTTTGGCCTGTGCATGCAGATTGCTGATGGCTGCGGCAGCGGCACCTTGTACAAGGCGGGCATGGGCATCCCGATGAACACGGCCATCCTGCCGATGTTTGCAATTGGCAGCTTCTTAGGGTCGCTGCACCTGGGCTGGTGGCTGGACCTGGGCCGCATGCCGGCAGTCGGACTGGTCAGCACCTGGGGCTGGCTGCCGGCGCTGCTCGCCACCTTGGCGGCGCTGGCCGTGATCGGCTTTGCGGTCCAGGCCTATTGCGCCAAGGCCCATGCCGCGCAGCAGCGCAGCATGCCCGGCCTGTGGCAGCGCAAGTGGGTGATGGGCGCCATTGGCCTGGCCATCTTCGCGACCCTGAACCTGGTGATTGCCGGCCAGCCCTGGGGCGTCGTTTATGGCTTTGGCCTCTGGGCCGCCAAGGTCGCCAATGGCACCGGCATGGTGGACCTGGCAGGCAACTGGTTCTGGAGCCAGCCGGGCAATGCCCAGCGCCTGCACGAGACCGTGCTGCTGGACATCACCAGCATCACCAACATCGGCATTCTGGCCGGTGCGCTGTGGATTGCGGCGGGCAAGCCGGCTGCCGCCAAGGCGCTGACCGGCACGCAGTGGCTGGTGGCCCTGGTCGCTGGCCTGGTGCTGGGCTACAGCTCGCGCCTGGCCTTTGGCTGCAATGTGGGCGCGATGCTGTCTGGCATCAGCACCGGCAGCATCCATGGCTGGATCTGGGTGCCGCTGGCCTTTGTCGGCACGATCTTCGGGCTGCGCATTCGCCGCCATTTTGGTTTTTAAGCGCGAGGAGCCGCATATGAACACCACCCTTTTGCGCAGCAGCTTCTGGCTGCTGCTGGTCGCCTTCATCGCCTGGGATTACGTCCACAGCCAGCCGGTGGACCTCCGCTACGAGGCACCGCTGATCGCCGCAGGCTCGGGCCAGCATGCCAGCGGCGGCCACTGCTCGATGCCCGACTGAGCACGCCAGCGCGCGTCATGGCTTTGTCATGAAACAGTCACGGTAGCTGCCAAAAATACGGGGTTTGGCGCGGGGCATCCGCCCGTCCCCGGAGTGCTATCTTGACTGAACCCCTGCCGCGCGCGCCTGATACGGCCCCGCTGGTCTCCCCCCATGACAACAGCGGCCTGATCTGGGGCTATGCCTTTGACGGCAACGGCCCCGCCACGGCGCTGAACGCCGAGCAAGCGCAGGCCTGGCTGGCCGCACCGCCCAGCAGCACCGGCTTTGTCTGGCTGCATTTCAACCTCTCCCATGCCCACTGCCTGCGCTGGCTGCAGCAGTATGCGGCCCTCGATGAGCAGTACTTCGAGGCGCTGCGCGATGGCCTGGCCTCGACCCGCATCGAGCGCATGGATGACGCGCTGCTCGCCGTCATCAACGACATCGATTTCGACTTCCAGTTCGAGTCCAGCGATATCCACACGATGTGGATCCAGGCCTCGCCCCAGTGGGTGATATCGGCCCGCGCCCACCCGCTGCGTTCGGTCGATGCGCTGCGCCAGCAGATTCGCCAGGGCGACACGCCCGGCTCCAGCCCGCAACTGCTCGAGCGCCTGCTGCGCGCCCAGGCCGATGTGCTGGTGCGCATCGTGCGCGATGTGACCCACCGCGTCGACCAGATCGAGGACACCATGCTGGGCGGGCGCACGCGCATGCAGCCGCGCCAGCTGGGCGCGCTGCGCCGCCTGCTGGTGCGCTTGAAGCGCCTGCTCGCGCCCGAGCCCTCGGCCATGTTCCGCCTGCTGCAGATGCCCCCGCAGTGGATGCTGGACGAGGACCTGCATGCGCTGCGTGCGGCCAGCGAAGAGTTCTCCGTTTTTCTGCGCGACATGCAGTCGCTCGAAGAGCGCATCAAGCTCTTGCAGGAAGAGATTGCCGCCGGCATCAACGAAGACACCAACCGCTCGCTCTACACCTTGACGATGATCACCGTGCTGGCCCTGCCGGTGAACATGATGGCCGGTCTGTTCGGCATGAATGTGGGCGGCATACCGCTCAGCCAAGACCCGCTGGGCTTTTGGCTGCTGGTGGGGGTCATCGTGCTGTTCTCGCTGATCGCGGCCTGGTGGCTGCGCAGCAAGCGCCGCAACCCGCCGGCCTGAGAACCTGCTGAGCGCCTGCAAAAAGACATTAACAACCGATCACTGATTATTTTTTTGTAAAATGGAAGGCTTGGGTGTCGTCACATAGGGTGTAGCGGCAGGTTGTGAGCGAAGGTCGGGCCGCCTCGCTGGAACCCTGTTGCCTGCACCGTTTGGCCTGCGGGGCGCTGACACCCCCGTGCGCGCCCAACGGCCTGCAAACGGCTGCATGCTTCGCACCGGAGCACACCATGTTTGCCATTGAGCACCTGGCGGCTGGCATTTTTGCCATCGCGCTGGCCCATACCTTTCTTGCCAAGCAGTTCGAGCGCCTGTCGCACCGCTACCCGCGCCATGCCGGCGTTTTCCATCTGCTGGGCGAGGTCGAGATTGTCTTTGGCTTCTGGGCCATGGTGCTGATCGGCGTCATGGCCTTGGCCAGCGGGCCGGCCCAGGCGGTGGACTACGCCGAGTCGCGCAACTACACCGAGCCCCTCTTCGTCTTTGTTGTCATGGTCATGGCCGCGTCCCGCCCCATCGTGATGACGGTGCAGCGCACGCTGGCGGCTGTGGCCAGCGCCACGCCGCTGCCGACGGCCCTGAGCCTGGCCTGGCTGGGCCTGGCTGCCGTGCCGCTGATGGGCTCGCTGATCACCGAGCCGGCCGCGATGACCATTGCCGCACTGACCCTGGCGCCGCTGGTCTTCACCCCGCGCATGCCCACCCGCCTCAAGTACCTGGCGCTGGGCGTGCTCTTCGTCAATATCTCGATTGGCGGCACGCTCACCTCTTATGCGGCGCCGCCGGTGCTGATGGTGGCCGCTACCTGGGGCTGGGACAGCGCCTTTATGCTGAGCCAGTTTGGCTGGAAAGCGGTGATTGCCGTGCTGGTCAACGCCAGCATCGCCACCTGGTGCATGCGCGGCCATCTGGCGACAGCACCGCAAAGCGAGGATGCGCAAGCGACCATGCCGCTGGGGGTGGTGGCCGTGCATGCGGCCTTGCTGGCAGCGGTGGTCGTGCTGGCCCACCACCCGGTGCTGTTCCTCGGCGTATTTCTGCTGTTTCTCGGCTACACCCATGCCTATGCCCGGTACCAGAGCCCGCTGATCCTCAAGGAAGCGCTGCTGGTGGGCTTTTTCCTGGCGGGCCTGGTGGTGCTGGGCGGCCTGCAAAGCTGGTGGCTGCAGCCGCTGGTGGCCAGCATGGCGCCGCTCGCGCTGTTCTTTGGTGCACTGGGGCTGACCGCCATCACCGACAACGCCGCCCTCACCTACCTGGGCTCGCAGATCGAAGGCATGAGCGATGCGGCCAAGTACATGCTGATGGCCGGTGCCGTCGCCGGTGGCGGCCTGACGGTGATTGCCAATGCGCCCAACCCTGCCGGTGTGGCGCTGCTCAAGCACGGTTTCAGCAACGCGACCATCAGCATTGGCGGCCTGCTGCTGGGCGCCTTGCTGCCGACGGCCATTGCGGCGCTGGCCTTCCTCTGCTTATAAAGCTCGGCTTATCAAGCCGGGGCAGAGCTCTTGCCATGCACCTGGTAGCCCGCATCGATCCAGGCATCGATGCCGCCCAGCAGCGGCCGCACCCGCTGGATGCCGGCGCGGCGCAGCAGCTGGGCAATGCGGGCCGCCGATACCTCATTGGGGCAGGCGCAGTAGACGATCACCGAGGCCTCGGGATCGATGGCTGGCAGCCGCGCGCCCTTGGCATGCGGATCATAGGAATGCGCGCCGGGGATATGCGATGCCTCAAAGGCCGTGCCGGCACGCACATCGAGGATGACGGGCAGATCGCTGCCGCCCAGCAGGTCATTGAGTTCGTCGACGGTGAGCCGCTCCATGCGCAGCGAGCGGATCACCTGGCGCCGGCTCCACCAGCGGCGCGCGATGAAAATGGCAAACGCCAGCCCCAGCAGCAGCAAGCCCCACTGGCCCAGTTGCGCGAGCACCGCCAGCAGGTCCTCGACCGTGGAGCTGAACAGCCCCCCCAGCAGCACCGCCGAGCCCACCCACAGCAGCGCGCCCAGGCCATCGAACAGCACAAAACGGGCGGGCGTCGTGCCCACGGCCCCTGCCAGCGCACTGGCAATCGACGCAAAGCCGGGCACAAACTTAGCAATCAGCAGCGACTTGGCGCCCCAGCGGCCATAGAGCGACTCGGTGTTCTGCACGCAGGAATCGGGCGAGAGCGAGACCTTGCACACCCTGGCGAGCACACGCCGGCCATAGCGCCGCCCCATGGCATACCAGACGCCATCGGCAATCAGCGCCGCCAGCACGGCCACCGCAATCAGCAGCAGCTGCTGCGCCAGCGAATGGCCATGGATGGCGCCGGTCACCATCAGCACTGGATAGGCAGGGATGGGCGCGCCGAATTGCTCGATCAGCACATTGAGAAAGACGATACCAATACCGTATTCGCGCACCAGGGCGACAATCAGATCCATGGAAACAAGCCATTCATCGCTGCCGGGGCAGCGCCAGTTTTTGATCTGTCGATACTAGGCCATGGGCAGGCGGCTGCCTAGCCCGCAAATGGGCAATACAGTGTTGCAGCTTTAGAACGCTAGCGCCGCGAACACCATAAAAAAGGCACCCCGCAGGGTGCCAAGAGAAGGATGCTTTGCCAGGTCTGGGCATCAAGCCGCTGCGGCCTGCAGCGCCTTTTTGTTGCCCATCCACTTCAGAACCCGGGGGACAATCAGCACCGCCAGCACGATGATGATCAGGGTCAGCGACATGGGGCGCTGCAGGAAGATGGTCCAACTGCCCTCGCCAATGGCGACGGCGTTGCGCATCTGCGCCTCGGCCAACGGGCCCAGGATCATGCCGACGACCACCGGTGCGGTGGGGAAGTCAAAGCGCCGCATCACCACACCCAGCACGCCAATGCCCAAGAGCAGGAACAGGTCAAAGGTGCTCTGGCGCATGCCATAGGCGCCGACGGTGGCGAAAATCAGGATACCGGCATAGAGTTGCGGCTTGGGGATCTTCAGCAGCTTGACCCACATGCCCACCATCGGCAGGTTCAGCACCAGCAGCATCACATTGCCGATGTAGAGCGAGGCAATCAGCGCCCACACCAGCGTGGCCGAGCTGGTAAAGAGCTGGGGGCCGGGGTTGATGCCATAGTTCTGGAATGCGCCCAGCAGCACAGCCGTGGTGTTGCTGGTCGGAATGCCCAGGGTCAGCAGCGGAATCAGCGCCGCCGTCACCGTGGCGTTGTTGGCGGCTTCTGGGCCGGCCACGCCTTCGATGGCGCCACTCGTGCCGAACTCGGCCTTGTCATCGCCCTTGGCCAGCTTTTTCTCGGCCGCATAGCTCAGAAAGGTCGGGATCTCGGTGCCGCCCGCAGGGATGCAGCCAAAGGGCGTACCGATGACCGTGCCACGGATCCAGGCGGGCACCGAGCGCTTCCAGTCGCGGCGCGTCATGTGCACACGGCCCATGGTGTTTTGCGTATCGCGGGTCTTGGCTTCGTAGAGCGCAAAGTACAGCACCTCGGCCACGGCGAACAGGCCGACGGCCACCAGCACGATGTCGATGCCGTCGAGCAGCTCGGGCTTGCCCATGGTGTAGCGCGCAGCACCGGTGATCTGGTCCATGCCGATGCAGCCGATGGCCAGGCCCAGGAACAAGGCGGTCAAGCCGCGCAGGCTGCTCTTGCCCAGCACCGCGCTCACGGTGGTGAAGGCCAGCACCATCAGCATGAAGTACTCGGGCGGGCCCAGGCGCACGGCAAACTCGGCCACGGTGGGCGCAAACAGGGTCACGACCACGGTCGCAATCGTGCCGGCCACAAAGGAGCCGATGGCCGAGGTCGCCAGCGCCGCACCAGCGCGCCCGCTCTTGGCCATCTTGTTGCCCTCCATCGCCGTCACCATGCTCGCCGTCTCACCCGGGGTGTTGAGCAGGATCGAGGTGGTCGAGCCGCCATACATGGCGCCGTAGTAGATACCGGCAAAGAAGATCATCGAGGCGGTCACCTCGACCTTGGCGGTGATCGGCAGCAGCATGGCCACCGCCACGGCAGGGCCAATGCCCGGCAGCACACCCACGGCCGTGCCCAGGGCGCAGCCCACCAGCGCCCAGAGCAGGTTCACCGGCGTGGCCGCCGTCATGAAGCCTTGAATCAGTGCATTGAAAATTTCCATCACAGCCACCCTGTCTCGGTCAGTCCAGGCAGGTTGATTGCCAGGAATTGGGTAAAGGCCCAGAACACGGGCGCAGAAATCAGCAGACCCGTCACCAGGTCCTTGCCCATGGTCTTGAACGAGCCCGCCTGCGTTTGGCCGGTGGCGCGGCGCAGGCCTTGCGTGGCCAGCACATAGCACAGGCTGCAGCTGAGGATGAAGCCCAAGGTGGTGATCAGCGCCGCGCTGCTCAGCAGCCCTGCGCACACCCAGGTGAGCGCACCCCAGTCACCATGCTGGGCGCCATCGGGCGCGTCGAGGTGGTGGTAGCCGCCGGTCAGCGCCTCCCAGCACAGCCAGATGCCGCACAGGCCCAGCACGCTGGCTGACAGCCAGGGCAGAAAATCCGGCCCCACGCCGCTGTAGCCCGCCTGCGAGGGGATGTGCAATGCCCCCCAGGACAGCAGGCCGGCGATCACCAAGACCGCTATGCCGACCAGCAGCTGCGAGGTGGTGCGCGGTGTGTGCGCATGCTCGAAAGCCTCCGGCGCAGGCGCGGCGGCGCCGTTGGCGGCCGGCCCCGAAGAATCTGCGGTGTTGCTCATGTCGAAACTCCTGAAAAGATGACGGCGCCTCCCCCTCGCCACCCATCAGGCGGCAACAGCCCAGCCGGGCACCGGGCCAGGCCGGTGCCTCCATCAGCTGAACGGGGGGGGGAGCGCAATGCGCGGGGCATGGCCGCCCAGGGCCATGCGTGCTGCACTTAGACCATGCCTGCGCGGGTCATGGTGTCCTTGAGATTGGCGAACTCGGCCGTGACGAACTGGCTGAAGGCGTCGCCTGCCAGCCATGCCGAGGTCCAGTCATTCTTCTTCATCGACTCAGCCCAGCTGGCGCTCTTGGTGGCCTTTTCCAGCATCGCGATCAGCTGCGCGCGCTGGTCGGCCGAGATGCCGGGCGCGCCATAGACGCCGCGCCAGTTGCCGATTTCCACATCGATGCCCTGCTCCTTGAGCGTGGGCACGGTCGAGCCTTCGAGGCGCTGGGCCGAGGTGACCGCGATCGGGCGCATCTTGCCGGTGGCGATGTACTCGGCAAATTCGCTAAAGCCGCTACCGCCGACGGTGACATTGCCACCCAGCACCGCAGCAATCGCCTCGCCGCCGCCCCGGAAGGCGACATAGTTGATCTTGGCTGGATCAACACCCACGGCGCGGGCAATCATTGCCGCAGCAATGTGCTCGGTGGAGCCTCGCGAGCCGCCGCCCCATTTGATCGAGCCAGGATCCTTCTTGAGCTGGGCGACCACTTCGGCCATGCTCTTGTAAGGCGAGTTGGCAGGCAGCACAAAGACGTTGTATTCGCTGGTCAGGCGCGCCAGCGGCGTGGCCTGGTTCAGGTCCACCGGCGGCTTGCCGGTGATGATGCCGCCCAGCATGACCGCGCCCATGACCATCATCGCGTTGGGATCGCCCTTGCTGCCGTTGACGAACTGCGCCAGGCCGATGGCACCCGCCGCGCCGCCCTTGTTGTCATAGGTCACGGAGCCAGCTACGCCGGCATCCTGCAGCGCCTTGCCCAGCGCGCGGCCTGTCGTGTCCCAGCCGCCGCCGGGGTTGGCGGGCAGCAGCATTTTGACGTTGGTGGCTGCCTGGGCAACCATCGGCAGGCCGCCGGCAGCGGCCATGGCCAGCAAAGATTTGAGGAACGCATCACGGCGCATGCTTGTCTCCTGATCGTGTTGTTAGTGCCTGAATCATCGCTGCGCTAGCTGTCAAATGGCTGTCAGCCAGGCTGTTCAGAGCTAGGGAAAACACCGAGCCCGGAGGCGCTGGGGAATTGGTGCACACTCCCGCCATGCACCTCTTGCTGATCGAAGACGACCCCACCATGCAGACCACCTTGCAGCGCACCTTGCGCCGGCGGGGCATGGAGGTCACGCCCATCACCGATGGCGGTGCAGCGCTGCCGGCCTGGCGCAAGCTCGAGCCCGATGTGGTGGTGCTGGACCTGAGCCTGCCGACAATGGACGGGCTGGAGATCATCGCCCAGGCGCGCAGCGAAGGCCTGGCCGCCCCGACCTTGATCCTGACCGCACGCGGCACCGTCGGCGACCGCATTCTGGGCCTGAACTCGGGCGCCGATGACTACCTGGCCAAGCCCTTTGACCTGGACGAGCTCGAAGCGCGCATCCGCGCGCTGGTGCGCCGCGCGCAGCCGCTGGTGGCCGAGCCCGCTGCACCGGCTGCGCAGCCCCCCGGCATGGCACTGCGCTATGACAAGGCTTCCGAATCGTTTTACTGGCGCGGCGCGCTGTTTGAGCTGACACCACGCGAGGTGGCTTTTTTGCGCGTGCTGAGCCAGCCCATGGGCCAGGCCGTGACCAAGGAGCGCTTGTTCAGCGCCGTCTTTGCCGGCGAGAGCGATGTGCAGCTCGAAGCGGTGGAAGTGGTGGCCTACCGCTTGCGCAAAAAGCTCGCGCCCACGCATATGCAGCTGATGACATTGCGCGGCCTGGGCTACCTGCTCAAGCCCGGTGCCGCCGATGGCGCCTGACAGCAGCAAGGCCAGCGGCCGATCCCAGGCGCCGCGCATACGCTCGCTGCGCCGCAACCTGCTACTGGGCATCTTGCTTCCCGTGGTGGTCTTCATCATCTACAACACCAGCAGCCTCTACCGCCAGTCGCTGCAGGCCATCAACACCGCTTACGACCGCAGCCTGCTCGCCTCGGCCAAGGTGATTGGTGAGCAGCTGACGGTGTCCGGTTATGACGACCTGGCGATTGTCGATTCGGCCGTGCCCTATTCGGCGCTGGAGGCCTTTGAGGCGGACAACCAGTCGCGGCTGTTCTACCGCGTCTCCAACATGAGCGGCGAGCTCATCGGCGGCTTTGCCGAGCTGCCCATCTGGCGCGGCCGCATTGCCCAGCAGCCGCCCTATGCCGCGCTGGTCGATTTCTACAATGCCGAGTTCCGGGGCATGCCCGTGCGCATGGCCGCCTTGCTGCAGCCGGTGGCCAGCGCCACCGGCCGGGGCATGGCCCTGATCCAGGTGGCAGAAACGCTGGAGATCCGCGAATCGCTGGCGCGCGACATTCTCTGGGGCACGCTGGTGCAGCAGGCCTTGCTGTTTGGCTGCATTGCCGCCGTGGTGGTCGCCGTGGTGCGGCGCGCCACCTTGCCGATTCTGCAGCTGAGCGACCAGCTCAATGCGCGCAGCGACCATGCCTTGCAGCCCCTCAAGACCCCGGCGGCGACGCCATCAGAAGTGCTGCCGCTGGTCGATGCGACCAACCGCGTGATGGCGCGGCTGTCGCACCTGGTGCAGCACCAAAAGCGCTTTGTGCGCGATGCCTCGCACCAGCTGCGCACACCGCTGGCGGTGCTCAAGGTACAGGTGCAGTCTGCCCAACGCGGCGATGTGGAGCCCGAGCAGGCGCTGCGGGAGATTGCCGCCACGGTGGACCGCGCCACCTTGCTGGCCAACCAGATGCTGTCGCTCGCCAAGGTCGAGCAGCTGCACCAGTCCGAGCACCCCCAGACCGCCCACCTGACGGCCATCGTGCGCGACATGGTGATCGAGCTCTCGCCTTTGCTGGCCGACAAGAACCTGCAGTTCGAGCTGCAAAGCGACGAGGTGCTGCTGGCCGCCCACCCCTGGATGCTGCGCGAGCTGGTGCGCAACCTTTTGCACAATGCGATCCAGCATTCGCCGCCCGACGCACCGCTGCTGCTGCAGCTGACGCAACAAGGCCCGGCGGCCACCTTGCGCATCAGCGACTGGGGCCCGGGCGTCAGCGCCGAGATGCAGGCGCGCCTGACCGAGCCCTTTGTCACTGGCAACCTGCGCGACGGCTCAGGCCTGGGCCTGGCGATCTGCCACTCCATCGTGACGGCACTGGGCGCGCGCCTGTCACTGCACAACCGCCTGCACCAGGGGCTTGTCCAAGGTTTCGATGCTGTAGTAGAGTTCAAACCGAATGTCCAACCACCTGCCGAAGATGGCCCACACTGAGACCGACCAGACTCCCACCATGCGCATCGACAAATGGCTGTGGTGCGCCCGCTTCTACAAGACCCGCGCCATTGCCGTCGAGGCCATCCACAAGGGCCATGTGAAGGTCAATGGCACGGTCGCCAAACCCTCCAAGGAAGTGCGCGCGCAGGACACCATCGAGCTGCTGCAGGCGCAGACACCGCGCACCGTTGCCGTGCTCGGCATGGCGGCCACCCGCGGCCCCGCCCCGGTGGCCCAGCAGATGTACGAGGAAACGGCCGACAGCATCCGCCAGCGCGAAGTGCTGAGCGAGCAGCGCCGCCTGGCGCCCGAGCCTGCCAACAGCCTGCAGGCCGGCCGCCCCACCAAGAAAGACCGCCGCGACATGCAGGAGCTGCGCAGCTGGAACGACCGCTGGAGCGCGCAATAGGCGCGCTTCGTCGGGCGCATGCGGTGACCTGAGCCGCCAGCAGATCAGCGCCAGCAATCGGCGGTACTGCTGCCCTGCGCCAGCTGCAAATTGCCCTGCCGGCCATCCTGGGTCAGCGTGTAGTTGCCGCAGCGGTCCCGCTGCTGTGGCCCCTGCCGGCGCATTGCCACCAGGGTGTAGCGCGCAGCACTGTTGCCTTCGGCAAAGCCGATGGTGTAGCGCTTGTCGGGCAGGTCCTGCCAGCTAAGCTGGGTGGGCAGCTCCAGCGGATAGACACCATTGGCCGTCGCGGCACGCCCCAGCCACTGCGCGGCCTGAAAAAGCCCCGTGCGGGCCTCCGTGCGGTGGCCCCGGCGCAGGTATTCGCTGTAGCTGGGCCAGGCCACCGCGCTCAGGATGCCGATGATGGCCAGCACCACCATCAGCTCCACCAAGGTCCAACCTGCGCGCGCCGTAAAAAGATGTTTTCGCATGGTTCCCCCTTTCATCGCGCCTGGCGCCAGGTGGGCCGGATCGGCACTTCGGGCAGGTCGCGCAGCGATTCACCATCGATGCGGATGCGCTGCTGGCCCTCGTCATCGCGCACGCGCAGCAGCGCATGCGGGCCCGCGCCCAGCGACATGCGCGAGGCCTGGCCATCGGCCTGCGGATCAAAGAGCCCATCGCCATCGGTATCGAGCAGCTGCAAGCGCGGCCGCAGGCCATCGATGCTATTGAGCAGGCTGAAAAACTGGCGTTGCGCTGTGCCTGGCGCGGGCTCGCAACGCTCATCGCCGGGTTCGCCCTGGGCGCCATGGCTGGCATGCGCCGGCACCTCGCTGATCACCGCCAGCAGGTTGCTGCCGCTGTAAAAGCGCAGGGGCTGCAGCAGGCGCTCGCCTGCCTCGGGCAAATCCAGGAACCAGCCCCGGTGGCGGCTCCAATCGAGCGCATCGGCGCCTTCGCTTTCGTCAGTGCGCCAGAACATGCGGCGGTCGCTGCTGCGCGCCTGCACGGGGCGGGGGCTGATGCGGCGCTGCAGCAGCTGGCTGTGCGCCACCGGCCCGGGCAGATCGGCATCGCTGCCCAGCGCCGACTGGCAATCTGCATCGGCCGCCGAGGCGCAGACCGCCACCCGCTCACCGCGTTCGCCCACGCGCTTGTAGCGGCTGGGATCGAGCACCGCATACAGGCTCTGCACGCTGTCGTCTTGCGGATCCTGGCGGCTGGCATTGCGGCCGGTGCCAAAGGCGACCACCAAGCCACCGACGGGCACCTGACGCTGGCCGCCCGCCTGCTGCAGGCTGCGCAGACGGTCATTGCTGCGCACCAGCGGTGCGGTGCTGATAGGCTGGGGCTTTGTGCGCTGGCCTGGCGTGCTGCGCTGGCCCCCGCGCGCTTGGTACAGCGGCACGCCCATGGTCGACTGGTTGCTGGTGGTGGCCGCCATTGCGCCCCACTGCGCCACACCCCATTCGCGGTCATCGTCTGCGTTGATCAGAAACTTCCAGAGATTGCCCTGGTTGTCGCCGGCATAGACCACATCGGGACGGCCATCGCCATTGATATCCACCAGCCTGGGCGCAGACAGGCCGTTGTCCTCCAGCTGGCTGCAATGGGGCTGGGGCAGCGTTTGCTGCCTGCAGGCCTGCGCCGATGCATTGCCGGTCGCCACCAAGCGCAGCAGCTCACGCCCACCATCGAGGTACTGGATCAACAGCACCGGGCGGCCATGGGCGCTGTTGTAGCCATTGCCCAGCACCAGCGCCCAGCGGCCATTGTTCAGTTGTGCGATCTGCGTTGTACGCTGCGGGTCGATATCGTCGCGGGACGGGCTGGCGGTGATATGGCCGATATCGGCAAAGGCCTCGGCCAGCTGTGTGCAAGCCTGCAGCGCAGCGCCCGTCTCCGCATCGCAGCGAGGCGCAGATTCCGTCGCATGCCAGCTGCGGTCCATCAGCACCCGCTCTGCCGCCTGCGCCTCGGCAAAGGCCGTCTCCGGTTCAGTGACATCGAGCACAAAATAGCCCTTGCCCCCGGCGCCCAGGGTGCCCACCAACAAGCTGCGCCAGCGCGGGCTGCTGGCGCTGCCCAGGTTGGCATCGCCGGCCAGCGGCGAGCCATCGACAAAATAGCGGTGCTGGCCATCGTAGGCCGGGCTGGTCAAGCCCTGCAGGCTGGGGATCACGCCCCGGGGCACATAGGCTATTTTTTCCTCGCCCGTATGGGCCGAGAAGCCGTGCAGCATGCCGTCATTGCCGCCGACATAGAGCATCGGCAGGCGGTTTTGGTGGCGCAGCACAAAGTCCAGATAGCTCGCCTCGTGGTAGCGGGCCGAAGGCTTGCCCAGGTACCAGATTTTCGAGTTCACAATATCGCCTTGGCGCGAATGCCGGTTGCGCAGGCTGCCGCCATGCTGCGCTTCATGGCGGCGCTCGCCTCGCAGGTAGTTAAGGCGCTGCTCACCGCTGGCCTGGCCCTGCGCACCATCGGCAGGGCCTTGCAAGGCCCGCTTGTGCGCCGCGCTCCAATGGCTCTCATCGGCCGCCCAGCGAAAAGGCACGCCGCGCTGCTGCACATCGCCCCAAGTCAGCACCAGGCGCTGCTGCCAGGCGATGGCATCGAGCTTGTCAGCCGTTGTCTGCCCACCCCAGCCTGGCGCCGGCTGCAGGCGGCCATCGCTGCCCATTGCCTGCGCCTGTATGGCGCCGGACCAGGCCCGGCCCGGGTCGTAGCTGGCGCTGAACAGCAAGGCATCCTGCGCAATGGCCTGGCTGGCGCTGGCGGCCCCTGTGCTGGCTGTGGCGGCGCCCAGTGCGCCACCTGCATGCGGGGCCTGTATATCGGCCAGGATACTGCGCAGCGCAGCCGCTACATCTTGGCCATGGGCCGCCGCATAAAAACGGCCCCGGCCATTGAGCGCCGCATGCCACAGATCCAGCGCGCGCACGCCCTCGCCCTGCGCCTGCATATCGGGCCAAACGGCATCCCCTTTGGCCAGCGCTGCAAAGCTGCCGTCATAGCCCAAGGGCAGTTGCTGCGTAGGCGCCAGGATCTGCGGCGCGCCGGGCCAGGTGCTGGCATCCAGGCCAATGCCGACCGTATAGGTCTGCAGATGCGGCCAGCTGGCAGGGTTGTAGCGCGGGTTCCAGTAGCGCTCCAGCACGGCAGGCTGGCCTCCGCCATCGGCAAAACGCTCGCGGAACGGTGCCTGGCGGTAGTCAGCCTCGGGTGCCAGGCTGCCGCTCAGGCCTGCCCGCTGCAAAGGGTCGGCCCAGCTGCGAAACGCCCAGTCGGCCAGGGTGCTCGGCACCGCATCGCTGTAGAGCTGGGTGGCAGCCCTTTGCGCGGCACTGCCGCCGCCGTAGACCTGGCCGTCGGGCAGGGCCTTGGCACGTGTGTGGTCGTCTTGCGCACCGCCGGTAGCGGGACCCGCCCAGCGGCTGCCCGCCAGCACAATGTGGTAGTTGCGGCGGCAGCCCAGGTAGGTATTGCTGGCGCCGGTGGCAGCGCCCGGCTGGCTGGCCCAGGGCCCTTGCGGGCTGAGGGGCCGG
>NZ_KE148581.1:470-831 GCF_000410635.1 Comamonas sp. B-9 | reverse complement strand
GCATGCCGTTGCTGGCCAAACGCGGGCTGTTGACCGTGCTGGCCCCGGGCCTGCGCCGCTGGCCTTGTACCATGCCACCGGGCCCGCCACCAGGCGCAGCGCCATGGTTCCACATCGCCTGCCAGGCCAGGCGAATGGCGCCATCGGGCAGCTGCTGCCCATCGCCCAGCACATCCTTGAGCGCATGGCGCAGCACGGCGATGCGCTGTGCCCGCGCATCCCAGCGGCCGTCGCCATCCGGCGCGGTGATGCTGGCCACACCGGGCTCAGCGCTGCCCATGCGGCGCTGCATGGCGGCCGAGTCATCGATGGAGACGATGACATTGGGCGCCACCCAGGCGCTGGCACCGCCGGCAGGCGC
>NZ_KE148581.1:0-204 GCF_000410635.1 Comamonas sp. B-9 | reverse complement strand
GCGGGCGCATTGCTGATCAGCCCGGGCTTGCTGTCGATATAGGGAATGACTTCGATCCAGTACCAGCCGCCGGCGTCAGGCGCCGACCGGTCCGCCAGGATGGGATGGGCCGGGCGGTCTGCATCGCCCAGCTGCGCGCCGGTGTACTGGCCATAGCGCGCGCCGGTGCCGGCCCGCAGCAGCGCAAACAGGTCCTGCTCGCCC
>NZ_APCR01000272.1:0-28093 GCF_000410635.1 Comamonas sp. B-9 | reverse complement strand
GACCGCCCAGCTGCAGCCCGGCAAGACGGTGCTGCTGATCGCCGGGCGCGGCCATGTGCTGCGCAGCATCGGCATTCCCACCTGGCTGCCTGCGGGCACCCGCTCGGTGGTGGCCATTGGCCAGGCGGGCAGCCAGGCCCAGGCCGATGCGGCCGACCGCGACTGGGTGCATACCACGCCCGCCCTGCCCGCCAAGGACCACTGCGCCGCGCTGCGCGAGAAGTGGAAAAAGTAAGGCTTCAGGTCACGGGCGCCGGGTTGAACAGCACCAGCGCATTGTGCAGCTGCCACTCTTCCGCCCAGGTCTTCTTGCGGCCACTGGCCACCTCCAGCATCAGGCGAAACATCTCCCAGCCCATCTCCTCGATGGTCGCTTCGCCATCGGCAATGCGCCCGGCGTTCACATCCATCAGGTCATGCCAGCGGCGTGCCAGATCGCTGCGTGTGGCCACCTTGATCACCGGCACCTGCGCCAGCCCATAGGGCGTGCCGCGCCCGGTGGTGAACACATGCAGGTTCATGCCGGCGGCCAGCTGCAAGGTGCCGCAGATAAAGTCGCTCGCAGGCGTGGCCGCATAGACCAGGCCGCGCTGGATGCCGCGTTCGGCCAGCCGTTGGCCGGGCGAGAGCACGCCGGTGATCGGCGCCGTGCCGCTCTTGATGATCGAGCCCATGGCCTTTTCCACGATGTTGGACAGGCCGCCCTTCTTGTTGCCCGGCGTGGTGTTGGCGCTGCGGTCCACCTTACCCTTGTCCAGGTAGGCGTCGTACCAAGCCATCTCGTCGATCATGGCCTGCGCCACCTCAGGGGTTGAGGCGCGCGAGGTCAGCTGGTCAATACCATCGCGCACCTCGGTCACTTCGCTGAACATCACGGTTGCCCCTGCGCGCACCAGCAGATCGGTGCAAAAGCCAACGGCCGGGTTGGCCGTCACACCGCTGAAGGCATCGCTGCCGCCGCACTGCACGCCCACGACCAAGGCACTGGCCGGCACAGTCTCGCGCCGGCGCTGGTTCAGCCGTGCCAGGTGTGCCTCGGCCCGCGTCATGATGGACTGCACCATCGACATAAAGCCCACATGTGCCTCGTCCTGCAGGCAGACCACATCGAGCTCGGGCGCGCGCTCATCGGTGATGGGGAAAGAGCCCGGTGGCAGCAGGCGCTCGGGCTGCAGCTTTTCGCAGCCCAGGCTCACCACCATCACCTCGCCGCCAAAGTTCGGGTTGTGGCTGATGTTGCGCAAGGTGCGCTGCGGGATCTCGGCGCCCACCGCATCAATCGCCACACCGCAGCCATAGCTGTGCTCGAGCCCAACGACATCGTCGACCTGCGGATAGCGCGGCAGCAGCTCGGCCTTGATGCGGCGCACCGCAAAATCGAGCACGCCCGCCACGCACTGCACCGTGGTGGTGATGGCCAGGATATTGCGGGTGCCCACCGTGCCATCGGCATTGCGGTAGCCCTCAAAGGTATAGCCCTCCAGTGGCGGCAGATCGGGCGCGGGCACCGTGGCAATCGGCAGGCCTTCGAGCGAGCGGGCCTCGGGCATCTGCAGCAGGCGCTCATGCACCCAGCTGCCCGCGGCAATGGCCTGGCGCGCATAGCCGATCACCACGTTGTAGCGGCGCACGGCCGCGCCCTCTGCCAGGTCCACCAAGGCGACCTTGTGGGCCTGCGGCACCTGCTCGACCAGGCGCAGGCCCGAGGGCAGCACCGTGCCGGCCGGCAGCCCGCCGTCATTGGCGATGATCGCGACGTTGTCCGCCGCATGCATGGAAATCGAAAGTGGGGTCGTTCTGGCTTGTGTCATATCAAATTCTCTCTGGCGCGGTGCAGCCTGGCGTGGCCGCTGCACCGCGCGCCTGTCCTCCAAGGTGACAGGCCGGCTGCGCTGTGTCAATCGGCCTTGATACCGGCGGCCTGGATCACCTGCGCCCATTTGGCCACCTCGGCCTTCTGGAACTCGGCCAGCTCGGCCGGCGTCATCGTCGAAGGCTGCATGCCAAAGGCCTTCAGGCGGGCCTGTACTTCCGGCGTGGCGACGATCTTCATGATCTCGGCATGCAGGCGGTCCACCACCGGCTTGGGCGTGCCCGCAGGCGCAAACACGGCTTGCCAGGAGCCCATGTCAAAGCCCTTTTCACCGGCTTCGGCAATCGTGGGCACATCGGGCAGGGATTCCAGGCGCTTGGAGCTGGTCACCGCAATCGGGCGCAGCTTGCCGGCCTGGATATGCGGGCCGACCACCAGGGCCGTGTCAAACATCAGGCCCCCCGGGCCGCCGATGACATCCTGCACCGCCGGGCCGCTGCCCTTGTAGGGCACATGGGTGAACTTGACGCCCGTCTGGTAGGCCAGCAACTCCAGCGCCATGTGGTTGGAGGTGCCGCTGCCGGGCGAGGCCGAGGTCAGCCCGCCGCTGGAGGCCTTGGCCTTGCTGCCGGCCATCACATCGGCCAGGGTCTTGAAGGGGCTGGAGGCGGGCACCACCAGCACCAGCGGGCCCGAGCCCAGCATCGCGACCGGCGTGAAGGACTTGACCGGGTCGTAGTCGAGCTTGGAATACAGGCTGATATTGATCGCATGCGAGCTGATGGTGCCGCCCAGGATGGTGTAACCATCGGGCGCGGCGCGCGCGGCCAGGGCCGAGCCCACGCTGCCGCCGGCCCCGCCCTTGTTCTCGATGATCATCGGCGTGCCCAGTGCCTTGCCCAGCGGCTGGGCGATCACGCGTGCCAGGGTGTCGGTATTGCCGCCGGGCGGAAACGGCACCAGGTAGGTGATGGATTTACCGGTGGGCCAGCTGCTTTGCGCCAGCGCGGCGCTGCTGGCCAGGCCGGCGCCCAGCATCAAGGCGCTGGCCGCGAGCGAGCTTTGGATCAGGGTTCTGCGTTGCATGGATGTCTCCTTGGTTTGTAATCGTCGAAAGCAATGAACTCGGTGGGGCTCAAAAACGCGGCTGCTTGCCGTCAAAGCTGGGGTCGTACTTGCGCATCTGGCCCAGGTCATCGCGGTTGCGGATGCCGCAGTGCAGGTAGTTGTCATGCAGGCGCGCCAGCGCATTGCGGTCCAGGCGCACGCCCAGGCCTGGCGTTGTCGGCACGCGCAGGCTGCCCGCTTCAAACTGCAGGCGCCCGCCCTCGATGACCTCCTCGTCCTGCCAGGGGTAGTGGGTGTCGCAGGCATAGGTGAGCAAGGGCACGCTGGCGCAGAGATGCGTCATCGCCACCAGGCTGATGCCCAGGTGCGAGTTACTGTGCATCGACAGGCCCAAATCGAAGGTACGGCACAGGGTGGACAGGCGCTGCGTGGCGCGCAGGCCGCCCCAGTAGTGGTGGTCGCTCAGCACAATCTTCACCGGGCAGCCCATCTCGGCATTGCGCCGGAACTCGGCAAAATCGGTCACCACCATATTGGTGGCCAGCGGCACCTCGCAGGCGCGGGCCACGGCCGCCATGCCGTCCAGCCCGGGGGCCGGGTCTTCGTAGTACTCCAGCACGCCGCGCAGCTTGTCAACAATGCGCAGGCTGGTCTCCACCGTCCAGTTGGCATTCGGATCGATGCGCAAAGGCAGGCCGGGAAAGGCCTCGGCCAGGGCGAGAATGCCGGCGGCCTCCTCGTCAGGCGGCAAGGCCCCGGCCTTCAACTTGATGCTCTGGAAGCCGTACTGGCCAATCATGCGCTGGGCCTGCGCCACCAGCTGCTGCGGTGTCAGCGCCTCGCCCCAGGCATCGGGGGCATAGGGCTGGCCGGCATGCTCGGCGTATTTGTAGAACAGGTAGGCCGAGAACGGCACACTGGAGCGCGCCGCGCCACCCAGCAGATCGACCACCGGCGCATTCGCCATCTGGCCTTGCAGATCGAGCATGGCCACCTCAAAAGCACTGACCACCTTGGCCACCGTTTTGGATACATGGGTACCCGGCGCGAGCGACACCTGCTGGCCCAGGAACTCCGAGGCCGTCTGCACGGGTGGCGCCACCAGCGCGGCCACCCGCTGCTCCATCTCGTTGAGCGCCCAGGGTGAGAGCCCCACCAGGGCCGGTGCCGCCTTGGCCAGCGCATCGAGCATGGGCTGGTCGCCATAGCTCTCGTTGATCCCCACCAGGCCCGAGGCGGTCTCGATCTCGATGATGGAGCGCAGCGCCCAGGGCTCGTGGATGCCGGCAGCGTTGAGCAGCGGCGGATCGCGGAAGGCAATCGGCGTGATGCGGAGTTGGCGAATGGCGTGTGAGGTACTCATCGTGAAAACGCAGAAGAAAGCAGAAGGGGTGAAGGGTTGGGAGGCGGTGAATGCTTAGCGCACGGTCATGAAGATCTGCGGCAACCAGGTGGTGAAGGCCGGCACAAAGGTCACCAGGCCCAGCGCAAAGATCAGCGCGCCATAGAAAGGCCAGATGGTGCGCATGACGGTGCCCACCGACACACCGCCAATGGCACAGCCAACAAACTGGGTGGTGCCCACCGGCGGGGTGTTCAGCCCCAGCGCGCAATTGATCAGCAGCACAATGCCGAACTGCACCGAGCTCATGCCGTAGTGCTGGGCAATCGGCAGGAAGATGGGCGTGCACAGCAAGATGGTGGCGGCCATGTCGAGGAAGGTGCCGAGCAGGAACAGGATGATGTTGATCAGCAGGAACACCATCCAGGGTGTGGTGGTGACCTGGGCCAGCATCTGGCCGGTGAGCTCGGCCACGCCGTAGAGGCTGATCAGGTAGCCAAAGGTGCTGGAGATACCGATCAGCAGCAAGATGATGCCGGTGTTGCGCACCGCCTTGGAGGCGGCCTTGACAAAGTGCGACCAGCTCAGCGACCGGTAGACAAACACCGTGAGCGCCAACGCATACAGCACGGCGACCACGGCCGACTCGGTGGCGGTGAACACGCCCGACAGAATGCCGCCCAGAATCAGCACCACGACAAACAGACCCGGCAGCGCCGCGGCCAGGCTGCGGCCCACGACCTGCCAGCCGGGGAAGGTGCCGGCCGGGTAGCCGCGCCGCCGTGCCACCCAGTAGGCCGCACCCAGGTTGCTCAGGGTCAGGATCAGCGCCGGGATGATGGCCGCCAGAATCAGCGCCGCAATCGACACCTTGCCGCTGGCCGCCAGCGCATAGATGATGATGTTGTGGCTGGGCGGCATCAGCGCACCCACCAGGGCCGCATGCGTGGTCACGTTGACGGCGTAGTCGGCGTGGTAGCCCTCTTTCTTCATCATCGGGATCATCACCGCGCCCATGGCCGAGACATCGGCCACCGGCGAGCCCGAGACGCCGCCAAACAAGGTGCAGGCCACCACATTGGACATGCCCAGGCCGCCGCGCACATGGCCGATCAGCGCCCGCGCAAAGTTGACGATGCGGTCGGCAATGCCGCCGTGCAGCATCAGCTCACCGGCAAAGATGAAGAACGGAATCGCCAGAAAGGAGAACACCCCCATGCCGGCGGTCATCTGTTGAAAGCCCACCTCCAGCGGCAGCCCCTCATAGGCCAAGGTGGCCAGCGCAGACAGACCAATGGAGAAGGCCACCGGCACGCCCAGCAGCAGCAGGACGGCAAAGCTCAGGCTCAGAATCAGCAAGGCTGTGGTCATCGCCGCGCTCCTAGTTGGGCTGCACTTCGCGGCCTTGCGCGAGTGCGATCAGGTGTTCGATGGAAAACAGCACAATCAGGCTGCCGGCAAGGATGGCGGGCACGTATTTCCAACCTTCGGACACGCCCAGGGTCGGTAGGCGGTAGTCCCAGACCGATTCGGCCAGCGATGCGCAGCCATAGGCCATGGCCGCGCCAAACAGCAGAATCAGCGCATGGATCAGAAACTCCATCTTGGTGCGCAGCCAGTCCGGCGCCAGCACCAAGAGCGACTCCAGCCCGATATGGCCGCTGTCGCGCACACCGACGGCGACGCCGAACATGGTCACATAGAGCACCAGCAACAGCGACAGGCTCTCGGCCCAGGTCGGCGTGTTGTTGAGCACATAGCGGCCAAACACCTGCCAGCTGACGGCGGCAATCAGCAGCATCAGGCCGGCAATTCCCAGCCACATGCACAAGCGCGACAAGGCGCTGCAAATCTTGGTAAACATCGTGGTGCCCGTGCAGGCCCGGGGCGTACAGCCTCCGGGCAAAGAGTTGCAAGGAGCCAGCACCCGGCGGGCACTGGCATTGGCGTGGGATCAGCGGCGGATCAAGGCGTTTCCTGCGCACGCTTGACCAGGTCTTTCAGCTTGGCATCGGTGATGAACTTGTCATACACCGGCCGCATCGCCGCCTGGAACGGGGCCTTGTCCACCTCGATGATCTCGGCGCCGCCCGCCTTCACGACCTCGAGCGACTTGGCCTCACGCTCGGCCCACTGCTTGCGCATATAGGGCACCGACTCCTTGGCAGCCTGGCGCACCCAGCGCTGCTCCTCGGGCGAGAGCTTGTCAAAGGTCCGTTTGGAGAACAGCAAAATCTCCGGCGCCATCGAGTGCTCGGTCTTGCTGAAGTACTTGGCGACTTCGAACGAGCGCGAGCTCTCGAAGGTCGGGTAGTTGTTTTCGGCCGCATCGATGAGGCCGGTCTTCAGCCCGGTGTAGACCTCGCCCATCGGCATCGGCGTCGCATTGGCGCCCATCGCTTCGAGCATGCTCACCCAGAGATCGGACTGCTGCACCCGCACCTTCATGCCCTTCATGTCGGCCAGGCTCTTGACCGGCCGCTTGGCAGTGAACATCGAGCGCGCACCACTGTCGTAAAAGCCCAGGCCGATGAAGCCCTGTTTTTCGCAGGCTTTGAGGATCTCTTCGCCCACGGGGCCATCGAGCACCTTGTGCATATGCTCCACCGAGCGGAACAGGAAGGGCATGGTGGGCACCACGGTCTCGTTGCAGACATTGTTCATCGCGCCCACATTGACCCGCACCATCGCCAGCGCACCAATCTTGGCCTGCTCGATGGTTTCCTTCTCGCCCCCCAGCGCCCCGTTCGGGTAGACGCGGATGCTGTGCTTGCCGCCTGACAGCGCCTTGAGGCGCTCGCCCATGAACTTCACCGCCTGCACGGTCGGGTAGTCGTCCGGGTGGATATCCGATGAACGAAATTCAGTGGCCTGCGCGCTGAGCGCCAGCAGACCGGCAGCCAGCGCTGCACTGAGAGTGGAAAGTCGCATTTGTCTACCTCGTTATCTCTGTGGTTGGGGAACATGCCCGGATGGTTTCCGGGTCTCTGGGTCACACACACCTCGCCTGTTTACAGGGGCCGAAATTCCGTCTCCTCCATTCCTGAAACGCCTGGGCGCAGCGCAAACACGCCACCGGCCAGCGGTTGGTCCGACAGATCGATGCCCTCGGGCCGTATCGATGTGACATAGAGCACATCCAGCGCCGGTCCGCCAAAGGCGCACATCGCCGGCTTTTTGACCGGCAGCGGCAGCGAGCGGTCCAGCTGCCCATCGGGCCGGAAGCGGTGCACCAGACCGGCGTCATTGCCGCAGATCCAGTAGCAGCCGTCCACATCGATGGCCGCGCCATCGGGCCGGCCCGGCAGGTTCGTCATATCGACAAAAAGGCGGCGCTTGTGCGGCGTGCCGCTGCCCGTGTCGTAGTCAAAGGCCCAGATCTGCTGGCTACTGGGGTGCGAATCCGACAGGTACATGGTCCGGCCATCGGGGCTGAAGGCCAGGCCGTTGGGCGTGATCAGCGGGCCCAGCTCTAGGTCCTGCGCCCGGCCTGCCGCCAGGTCATCGGCCCCAAAACGGTAGAGCTTGCCCACCGGCTGCGCAGCCGCCATGTCCATCAGCATGGTGCCGGCCACAAAGCGGCCCTGGCGGTCGCAGCGCCCATCGTTAAAGCGCATGCCCGGCATAGCGTGGTCGACGGCAGCCAGTGGTTGGGTGTGCGCCTCACCATCGCCCAGCGTCACCTGGTAAATGCCGTCTTCCAAGCCGGCAATCCAGCTGCGCGGCTCGCCCTGCCAGGCGGCCATGCAGGCCAGCATCTGCGGCAGCTGCCACTGCGTGGCGCTGCGCTGCCCGGGCTGCCAGCGCTGCAGCAGGCCGCGCGGTATATCGGCCCAGTACAGCGCAGCCTCCTGCGCACGCCACACAGGGCTTTCGCCGGTGGCGTTGCGGGCGTCGAGCACCAGCTCAGCGGCTGTCATGCAGGCTGCTCCGGCGCATCGCCAAAGGGGCCTTGGGCGGTGAAGGCGCCGCCCTGGAAAACGGCGACCGGGTCATTGGCCGCAGGGGCGGGTTGTGCCTCCACCTGGGCGCGCCAGGGCTCGGAGCTGTCCTTGGGCACAAAGCCCAGGTGCGCGGCGGCATGGTTGTCCCACCAGAGATCGCGGTTGGCCGATGCGCCGTAGACGACGGTATGGCCGACGTTCGGGGTGAACAGGCTCTTCTCGACCAGCTGCACCAGGTCGTCATAGCTCAGCCAGCTGTGCATCATGCGCCGGTCCTTGGGCACGGGGAAGGACGAGCCAATGCGTATGCTCACCGTCTCGATGCCGTAGCGGTCAAAGTAAAAGCTCGCCATGTCCTCGCCAAAGGATTTGGACAGGCCGTAGTAGCCATCGGGTCGGCGGCGCGCATGGGCGTCGATCTTTTCGCTTTGCTGGTAAAAGCCGATCACATGGTTGGAGCTGGCAAACACAATGCGCTTCACGCCGTGGCGGCGCGCGGCCTCGTAGAGGTGGAAGATGCCTTTGATATTGGCCTCCAGCACCTCTTCAAAAGGCCGCTCCACCGACACACCGCCCAGGTGCACGATGGCGTCGCAGCCGGCAACCATCGCATCTACCGCCTGCTTGTCGGCCAGGTCGCAGGTGTTGACTTCTTCTTGTGCATCCCGTGGCGCGCCCATGCCGGCGATGTCGGACACGCGCAAGACGGGCGCCAGGCCACGCAGACGCTGGCGCAGCACCTGGCCCAGGCCGCCGGCAGCACCAGTCAACAGCAAGCGTTGCAGCGGGGGGTTTTGTGCCTGCATCTGCTGCTCCTTTTCCATAAAAAAAGGCGCTTATGAAAAGCGCCTTGGGTGCTCAGCCTTGTGCCAGGCCGTCAATGGCAGAACGGATGTTCTTCAGTGCCTTCACCACCAGCGCAGGGTCGGTGGCGAACGACAGACGAACATAAGGCGACATGCCAAAGGCAGCGCCCGGCACGGTCGCCACCTTGGCGGCGTTGAGCAAAAAGCCCGACACCGCAGCATCGCTGTCCAGCACCTTGCCGTCGGCCGTGCGGCGGCCGATCAGGCTCTGGCAGCCGAGGAACAGGTAGAAGGCGCCATCGGGCACCGACGACAGGGTCAGCTCAGGCACGATGGCCAGCTCGCGGCGGATGGTCTCGAGCCGGTCCACAAAGGTCTGGCGCGCCTGGCGCACGCAGTCCTGGTCGCCCAGCAAGGCTGCTTGCGCAGCGGCCTGTGCCACCGAGGTTGCGCTGGTGCAGCTTTGCGATTCGAGCTTGTTCATGCCGCCAATCAACTTCTCGGGGCCTGCCGCATAGCCAATGCGCCAGCCGGTCATCGCGTACGACTTGGAGACGCCGTTGATGATCAGCATGCGGTCCTTCAGATAAGGACAGGCCTGGGCGAACGAGACAAAGGGCACACCGGTCAGGATGATGTGCTCGTAGATCTCGTCGGACATGACCAGCACATCGGGGAAGTCCTTGAGCACCTCGCCCAGCGCCTCCAGCTCGGCGCGGCTGTAGACCGCGCCGGTGGGGTTGCCAGGGCTGTTGATGATCAACCAGCGGGTCTTAGCTGTGATGCTCTGGCGCAGGGCCTCGGGCGTGAGCTTGAAGCCCACTGCCTCGGAGCAAGGCACATAGACCGGCACGCCGCCATGCAGCGCCACGATGTCGCCATAGGACACCCAGCAAGGCGTGGGCACCACGACCTCATCACCGCTCTCCAGGGTTGCCATGAAGGCATTGAAGATCAGCTGCTTGGCGCCGACACCGGTGGTGATCTCGGCCACGGAGTAGTCGAGTTCGTTGTCCTGCTTGAACTTCTGCGCAATCGCCTTGCGCAGGCTCTCGGTGCCGGCCGGCACCGTGTACTTGGTGGCACCGGCCTTGGCCGCCGCCATCGCTGCATCGATGATGTGCTCGGGCGTATTGAAATCAGGCTCACCAATGCTCAGGTCGATGACATCGATGCCTTCGGACTTCATCTTCTTGGCCTGCGAGGAAATCGCCATGCTCGGCGACGATGGCAGGCTCTCGACTTTTTGACTTAGCTTCAACATAAATTCGCAATCGCTCGGTGTCTCTTAGATGCCCTTGTCATTGGGGTTGGCGTAGAGCGCCTTGGTCGAATCGCTGAGCGGGAAGTTGATGTTCACGTTGCGCGGTGGGATCGTGGTCATGAACCACTTCTGGTAGAGCGCTTCCATCTCGCCGGACTTGATCATCGCGTAGACGGTGTCATCGACCAGCTTCTTGAACGTCGGGTCATCCTTGCGCAGCATCACGCCATAGGGCTCGGTGCGCAGCGGCTCGTTCAGGATCACGTACTGGTCGCGCTGGGGCGAGGTGGCGATAAAGCTGGCCAGTTGCACGTCATCGAGCACAAAGGCGTCGGCCTTGCCCGATTCAAACATCACAAAGGCTTCGGACGGGTCCTTGCCATAGACCTCGTTGAACTTCACGTTCTGGGCCTTCTTGTAGGCGCGCAGCAGCTGGATCGAGGTGGTGCCGGTCACCGTGGCCACATTGCGGTTTTGCAGATCGGCAATGCCCTTGACTGCCGAGTCCTTGCGCACGGCCAGGGTCACGTTGGCCGAGAAGTAGCTCGGCGAGAAGGAGACCTGCTCCTGGCGCGCGATGGTGTTGGTCACCGGTGTGCAGTCCAGGTCGACAGTGTTGTTCTGGATCAGCGGAATGCGGCTGGTGGGCGTGGTGATCAGGTACTTGATTTCCATCTTCTGCAAGCCGGCCGCCTTTTGCGCCGCCTCTGCGACCTTCAGGCAGATGTCATTGATCATGCCGATGGGGTCCGCATTGCCATTGACCTTGTAGCTGAAGGGCACGGACATGTCGCGCGCACCGATGGTGATCGCGCCGTTTTGCTTGATCTTCTCCAGCGTGGAGGTCTGTGCTTGCGCCAGGGAAGCAGCCAGCAGAGTGACGGCACATACGGTGGTTTTCGAGAAAAGCTTGAGCATGATTGGAAAGTAGGTTACAACAAGGCATCAGTCATGTGTTGTCTGATGACAGGTGTGAATTATGATCACAGCTATGCTTAAAAGCCCCTCGGAATTACCCGCATCCCCGTCAATGGCATCCGCCCCGGATGCCATTTGCTACGGTTGCCGTGCCGCGAATGCCAACGGCCAGACCCACGTTCTGCCGGATCACAGCCATGCTTAAAAGCCCCTCGGAACTCGCTACACCCCCATCGATAGCCATAGACTCCGCCGCCAGCCTGCGCGGCAGCCGTGCCGCCAAAGGCAGCCGCAGCCTGGCCAACTTGCTGTCGGAAGAGTTTGAAAACAAGATCCGCCAAGGCCTGTTGCAAGAGGGCGACAAGCTACCCACCGAGACCGAACTGGTGCGCAGCTATGACGTCAGCCGCACGGTGGTGCGCGAGGCGCTGTCCAAGCTGCAAGCCTCGGGCCTAGTCGAGACCAAGCACGGCATCGGCACCTTTGTGCTGCCCGCGCGCAGCACACCGGGCATGGTGCTGAGCGCCCATGAGCTGAGTGAATCGGTCGACGTGCTGGCGGTGCTGGAGCTGCGCATCAGCCTGGAGACCGAGGCGGCGGGCCTGGCAGCGCCCCGGCGCCAGGAGCCGCATCTGCGCGCGATGCGCACTGCGCTGCAGGCCTTTGAGCAGAACTTTGCGCTGGGCCGCGAGACCGTGAGCCATGACCTGGACTTCCACCTCAGCATTGCCAAGGCGACGGGCAACCGCTACTTCCAGGAGATCCTACAGCACTTTGGCTCGATGTTGATTCCGCGCAACCGGATTGCCTCGATCCACATCCCCACGCGCGACCCGGACTACCTCAAGCGCGTGAACCGCGAGCATGAAGAAATCTTCTCTGCGATCGAGCGCCAGGATGCGGACTCGGCCCGCGCCGCCATGCGCATCCACCTGACCAACTCGCGCGAACGACTGCGCCTGGCCCAGCGCCTGGCCCAGGAGCAGCAAGCAGCCGGCGCGCCGGACAGCAAGCGCTAAGCCGCGCAGCAGCCCCGCGCCGGGCTGCTGCCATCACCCGCTCAACACCGCCCACAAAAGCGCCAGCCACGCCGCCCTGGCGCATCACCGGGCCTGCCACAGCACCCGCGCCAAGGCCGCGAAAAACAGCCTGAATCCCGGCCCCAACTCCCAGCCAAGCGTTTCCCCTAGTCAAGCAATACTTGGCGATCAGCATTTTGAGTTGTATGATGTCTTATATCTAAAAAGGAGACAGAGACATATGCATCGCCGTTCGCACCTGATCTATTCAGCGCTGGCCCTGGCTGCCGGTAGCTTGTTATCGACTCCGTTGTTGGCGGCTGATGCCTGGCCGAGCAAGCCGATCCGGCTGATCGTTCCCTACCCACCCGGCGGCAGCTCGGACATCATTGCCCGCTCGATTGGCCAGCTGATCTCGCAAGAGCTCAAGCAAACGGTGGTGATCGACAACAAGCCCGGTGCCAACGGCAACCTGGGGGCCGAGTTTGTCGCCCGCGCCCAGCCCGATGGCTACACCTGGCTGCTCTGCGACCTGGGAGCGCTCGCGATCTCGCCATCGATCTACACCAAGCTCAGCTTTGACCCGAGCAAGGACCTGCGCGGCGCCGCCATGCTGGCCTACTCGCCGCACATGCTGGTGGTGCACCCATCGGTGCAGGCCAGCAATCTGCAGGAGCTGGTGGCGCTGTCCAAGAAGCAGGACCTGAACTTTGCCGTCACCGCCACCGGCAGCGCGCCGCACCTGGCCGGTGTCGAGCTGGCCCGGCTGACGGGCGCCAAGTGGGTCTATGTGCCCTACAAGGGCGGCGTGCAATCGGTGCAGGACACGGTAGCAGGCCAAACCCAGGTGCTGATGAACGGCATGCTCGCCACCTACCCGCATGTACAAAGCGGCAAGCTGAAGCTGCTGGGCATCTCCAAGAACACCCGCATGCCGCTGATCGCCGATGTGCCGACCTTGGCCGAACAAGGCGCAGCCGGCTTTGCCTCGGGCACCTGGCAAGGCGTGGTACTGCCGGCCAAAACGCCAGAAGCGGTGATCCAGAAGGTGAACCAGGCGCTGCTGACCGCCATTCGCTCGCCCGAGGTGCGCTCGCGCCTGACCGGCCAGGGCGCCGAGGTGGTCACGATGACGCCGGCCGAGACTGACCAATTTTTCAAGGCCGAACGCCAGCGCTGGCGCACGGTCGTTCAAACCGCCAATCTGCAGCTCGATTGAGCCGCCCGGATTTGGCACTGTCGATTCCCTCTCTTTTCTTTGAAAGTTTGATATGAGCACCATGAGCCCCCAGGATGTGAAGAACGTGATGAGTTCCGGACTGCTGTCCTTCCCCGTCACCGACTTTGATGCACAAGGCAACTTCAATGCCAAAGGCTATGCCGAGCGCCTGGAATGGCTGGCCCCGTTTGGCGCCAGCGCGCTGTTCGCCGCCGGCGGCACCGGTGAGTTCTTCTCGTTGACCGCCGAAGAGTACCCCGCCATCATCAAGACCGCCGTGGACACCTGCAAGGGCAAGGTGCCGATCATCGCCGGTGCAGGCGGCCCGACCCGCTTTGCGATCCAGTGTGCACAGGCTGCGGAGGCCGCTGGCGCCCACGGCATCCTGCTGATGCCCCACTACATGACCGAAGCCAGCCAGGAAGGCCTGGCCGCCCACGTCGAAGCCGTTTGCAAGAGCGTGAAGTTCGGCGTCATCATCTACAACCGGGGCGTGAGCCGCTTCACCCCCGAGACCGTTGCCAAGCTCTGCGAACGCAACCCCAACCTGGTGGGCTTCAAGGACGGCGTGGGCGACATCGAAGCCATGTCGGCCATGTACCTGACCATGGGCGACCGCCTGGCCTACCTGGGTGGCCTGCCAACCGCCGAAGTCTATGCCGCCGCCTACAAGGCACTGGGCACGCCCGTGTACTCGTCTGCCGTGTTCAACTTCATCCCCAAGACCGCCATCCGCTTCTACGAAGCCGTGCGCACCGATGACCACGCCACCCAGCACCAGCTGCTCAAGGACTTCTTCATGCCCTACCTGAAGATCCGCAACCGCAGCGCTGGCTACGCCGTCTCGATCATCAAGGCGGGCGCCAAGCTGGTGGGCCACGATGCCGGTCCGGTGCGCGCACCGCTGGCTGACCTCAAGCCCGAGGAAGTCGATATGCTGGCAGCACTGATCAAGAAGGTCGAAGCCTGATCGCCCTCGCCTAACCAGCCCGGCGCCACAGCTGCACTACGCCGCTGGGGCGCCGGGCTCCTTCCGTTTAAAGCCCCCTCCACACATGACTGCCACCCAACGCCCGCGCGTGCTGCAAATGGGCAAGATGCCGCTGCCCGCGCTTGATGCCGATCTGGCCCAGGAATTCGATACCACCGTGCTGAGCGCACAAGCGGACCCGCAGCAGTTCCTGGCTGACCACGGTTCGGAGTTTGCCTACCTGGTCACCTCGGCCAGCATGGGCGCATCGGCCTCGGTGATCCAGGCCTTGCCGGCACTGCGCGGCATCAGCAGTTTTGGTGTGGGCTTTGATGCGCTGGACCAGCAGTCCATCCTCGCCCAGTCCGCGCGCGTGGGCTACACGCCCGGCGTGCTGGACGACTGCGTGGCCGACCTGGCCTTTGCGCTGCTGCTGGACAGCGCCCGCCGCCTGGCAGCGGCCGACCGCTTTGTGCGCGCGGGCCTGTGGCCTACCGAACGCTTTGGCGTCTACACCCGTGCCTCGGGCAAGCGTCTGGGCATCCTGGGCATGGGCCGCATTGGCCGCCAGGTGGCGCGCCGCGCCAGCGGTTTTGACATGGAGGTGGCCTACCACAACCGCCGCCCGGTCAGCGATTCGCCGCACCGTTACATGGCATCGCTGCAGGATCTGGCCCAGTGGTGCGACTTTCTGGTCATCACCGCCGCCGGTGGCGACGACACCCGCCACCTGGTCAATGCCCAGGTGCTGCAAGCGCTGGGCCCGCAGGGCTTTCTGATCAATGTGGCGCGCGGCAGCGTGGTCGATGAAGCGGCCCTGCTGGACGCGCTACAACACCAGCGCATTGCCGGCGCCGGCCTCGATGTGTTCGAGGACGAGCCTCGCCCCCTGCCCGGCCTGCTGCTGCAGGACAACGTGGTGCTGGCACCGCATATCGCCAGCGGCACGCAGGAGACACGCCGCGCCATGGCCGATCTGGTGCTGGCCAACCTGCGCAGTCTGATCGCCGATGGCCAGCCGCTGCAGGAAGTGCCTTGGTCCCAAGCTGCGGCACAGGCCCGTGCTGCTTGAGAACGTTTTTACGACCACCTCACCATCCACCCATTTTTTGAGACCAGGCCCAACCCGCCTGGCAAGCCTATGACGACACACAACAACCTGATCAACGGCAGCTGGACACCCGGCAAGACCACCTCCCCCAACACCAACCCCAGCGACCTGTCCGATGTGATCGGCCAGTACGCGCAGGGCGATGCCAGCGATGTGGATGCCGCAGTGGCAGCGGCCACGGCGGCCTTCCCGGCCTGGAGCGTCTCGGGCATCCAGGCGCGCCACGATGCGCTCGACAAGATCGGCAACGAAATCCTGGCGCGCAAGGAAGAGCTGGGCGACCTGCTGGCCCGCGAAGAAGGCAAGACCCGGCCCGAGGCAATTGGCGAAGTGGCCCGCGCCGGCCAGATCTTCAAGTTCTTTGCCGGTGAATGCCTGCGCCTGGCCGGTGAGAGCCTGCCGTCGGTGCGCCCCGGCATTGGCGTGGAAATCACGCGCGAGCCCATTGGTGTGGTCGGCCTGATCACGCCCTGGAACTTCCCCATCGCCATTCCGGCCTGGAAGATTGCACCCGCGCTGGCCTTTGGCAACTGCGTGGTGATCAAGCCCGCTGACCTGGTGCCCGGCAGTGCCTGGGCGCTGGCCGACATCATCCACCGCAGCGGTATCCCGGCCGGTGTCTTCAACCTGGTGATGGGCCGGGGCCGCATCATTGGCGATGCTTTGGTGCAGCACCCCGATGTGGCCGCGATCAGCTTTACCGGCTCGGTCGGTGTGGGCCGGGGCATTGCCGAGGCCTGCGTGAAATCGGGCAAGAAGGTACAGCTGGAGATGGGTGGCAAGAACCCGCAGGTGGTGCTGGACGATGCCGACCTGGCCCAGGCGGTGGAGCTGTCGGCCCAGAGCTGCTTTTACTCGACCGGCCAGCGCTGCACCGCATCGAGCCGCCTGATCGTCACCGACAAGATCTACCCCGCCTTTGTGCAGGCAATGCAAGAGCGCATGGCCAAGATCAAGGTGGGCGATGCGCGTGCCGCCGGCACCGATATCGGCCCTGTGGTGAGCCAGGCCCAGCTGGAGCAGGACCTGAGCTATGTGGAAATCGCCAAGGCCGAAGGCGCCGTGCTGGCTACCGGCGGCAGCCGCATTGCCTGCCACACCGGCAGTGGCAAGGAAGGCTTTTTCATGCAGCCCGCCTTGCTGGTGGACAGCACGCCGCAGATGCGCATCAACCGCGAAGAGGTGTTTGGCCCCGTCGCCAGCGTGATCCGCGTGCAGGACTATGAAGAAGCGCTGGCCGTCGCCAACGACACCGCCTTTGGCCTGTCCGCCGGCATTGCCACCACCAGCCTGAAGTACGCCAGCCACTTCAAGCGCCATGCCCAGGCCGGCATGGTGATGGTCAACCTGCCCACCGCAGGCGTGGACTACCATGTGCCGTTTGGCGGCCGCAAGGGATCGAGCTACGGCCCGCGCGAGCAAGGCCGCTATGCGCAGGAGTTCTACACCACGGTGAAGACCGCCTATACGCTGGCTTGAACGTCCGCGCCTGCAACAGGCGCTTTGCGGGCATCCGGTGGCCCTCCACCCGATGCCCGCGCAGTACCTGGTCGCTCTCAGGTAATACGCTTGGCGGAAAATGGCGGCATGAAACTTCTGCCTGACCTTTCGCTGCCGGTAACCGCCGACATCAACGATCCCCAGCCCCTCATCCTCTACCACGGCCGCAACTGCCCCGATGGCTATGGCGCGGCGCTGGCGGCCTGGCTGTTCTTCTCCGGCAACGCAGAGTTTCGCGGCCTGGACCATGGCGAAATCCAGACCGTGGACGACCTGGGGCCGCTCGCAGGCCGCACGATCTACATCCTGGACTTTGCCTTTGGCCCCGAGCTGCTGGCAGCCATTGAGGCCCAGGCCCACAAGCTGGTGCTGCTGGACCACCACAAGAGCGCGGCCGAGAAGCTCAATGGCTACCAATGCACCTGCGGCGTCGTGCATTTCGACATGAACAAGTCGGGCGCACGCCTGGCCTGGGAGTTCTTCTTCCCCCAGGACCCGATCCCCGCGCTGGTGCTGCACATCGAAGACCGCGATATCTGGCGCTGGCAATACCCCGAGAGTGGGGCCTTTTTGGCCGCGCTGGACATGGAGCCGCGCAGCTTTGAGCGCTGGGCCGAGATTGCGGCCTTCAGCCCCGACCAGTTGAGCGCCTTCATGGCCCGTGGCGGCGCGATGGACGAGAAATACCTCAAGCTCTGCAGCGATATCGCCGAAGGCGCCCAGCCGCTGGTGTTCAACGGCGTGGCCGGTCTGATGGTCAATGCCCCGGGCATGTTCCACAGCCAGGTCGGCGACATCCTCGCCAAGCAAAGCGGCACCTTTGCGCTGATGTGGAGCGCCAGCCCCAAGGGCGCCAAATGCGGCCTGCGCTCGCGCTCGGATTTCAACTGCATCCCGCTGGCCGAAAGCATGGGCGGCGGTGGCCATGCCCAGGCCTGCGGCTTCCGCATGGGGGTGGAGCGCATCCCCGAGCTGCTGGCCGGCAGCCTGACCGCCCGGCCCGAAGACGCGCTGCCACCACCGCGCCCCGCGCCAGCCGCAGCGCCTACCGGCACGCCATGATGCTGGGCACCGGCACGAGCAGCGAGACTTGGGCGCAGCAATGCCCCCTGTGCGGCCAGAGCAACGGCTGTGCCGTCGCCCAGGGCCTGCCGGCTGCCCAGTGCTGGTGCATGACCGCCGATATCGATCCCCAGGCCTTGCAGCGCCTGGCCCCTGCCGAGCGGGGCCAGCGCTGCATCTGCCCGGTCTGTGGCCGTGCGCAGCCTGATCCCGGCGCCCGCCCCAACCGGGGTGACTGACAAGCCCTAGCACTACGGATCATCATCAAACGCCCGGGGCCGGCCTGCTTGCAGCCGCCCCACCAGGCCCCTCGCCACACGCGCCCATCCGCCCAGCCCACGCCATGCAGATACGACACCACACCTCCCAGGATCTGCGCAGCCTCTATGGGGAGCGCTTTCGCTGGTACCTGCTGTTCAGCGTCATGGTGGGCACGATGGCCTCGATCATCTCCTCGACCATCTTCAATGTCGCCATCCCGGCGATGAGCCTGCACTTCCAGCTGGGCCAGTCGCGCGCGCAATGGGTGACCTCGTCCTTCATGGTGGCCACCACGGTGGCGATGCTGACCACGCCCTGGCTGCTGTCGCGCTACGGCTACCGCAACACCTACCTGGGCGCCGTGCTGCTGCTGATGCTGGGCGGCATTGGCGGGGGTTTTAGCAGCGACTACAACCTGGTGCTGGTGGCGCGCGTGGTCGAAGGCCTGGCGGCCGGTGTGATCCAGCCGATTCCGGCCATCATCATCCTGCATGCCTTTGCCGCCCATGAGCAGGGCCGTGCCAATGGCCTGTTTGGCATGGGCATCGTGCTGGCGCCAGCCATCGGCCCCAGCGTAGGCGGCCTGCTGGTCGACTGGATGGGCTGGCGTTCGGTGTTTTTCATGGTGGTGCCGCTGTGCCTGGCCTCGGTCTGGCTGGGGCTGAAGTTTGTACCCGTCAATGCGCCAGGCGGCGCAGCCGCCGACCGCCATGGCAAAAGCCTGGACTGGCTGGGCCTGGCCATTGCCACCACCGGCACCGTCTGCCTGCTCAATGGCCTGGTGGCGCTGCATGGCACGGGCTGGCAGCAAAGCGCCGTGCTGCTGGCCATTGCACTGGTCTGCCTGCCCGCGTTCATCGCCTGGCAGCGGCGCCTGCTGGCCCAGGGCGGCAAGCCGCTGATGGACCTGCGCCTGTTTGCCTGCAAGCCTTTTGCGGCCGGCTGCATTGTGGCCTTTATCTATGGCGTGGCCTTGTTTGGCTCCACCTACCTGCTGCCGGTGTTCATGCAGCTGGGGCTGTCCTACTCGGCCTCGGTGGTCGGCACCACGATGCTGCCCGCCGGCCTGGTGCTGGGCGGCGTCATCGCGCTGGCCGGCCGCATGGCCGACCGCACCCCCGTGCACTGGCTGGTGATCGGCGGCCTCTCGCTGCTGGCGCTGTCCTTTGTACTCACGGGTGTGCTGCAACCGGGCTCGTCGCTGTGGCTGCTGATCGGCTATACGGTGCTGGGCCGGGTTGGCCTGGGCTTTATCCTGCCCTCGCTGACCCTGGGCAGCATGCGGCCGCTGGACAAGAGCCTGATCTCGCAGGGATCGAGCAGCTTCAGCTTTCTGCGCATGCTCGGCGGCGCCGCCGGGGTCAGTCTCTGCGGCATTTTTCTGGAGTGGCGCGTGGCCTTCTACGCCAACCAGTCGCCCGCGATCGACATTGCGCTGGCCGAGCGGGTGGCGGGCTTTCGCGACACCTTTTTGATGCTGGCCGTGGTCTGCGTGCTGGCCGGCATTGCCGCGCGCCAGTTGCAGCCGCCTGCAGCCCCCAAGCCCTGAGCGGCTGGCGAATGGTCTACACTGGGCCATCCAACGGTTTTCAAAGAGTTTTTGCCATGTGCCAACTGCTGGGGATGAACTGCAACACCCCCACCGACATCAACTTCAGCTTCAGCGGCTTTTCGCAGCGGGCCGGCAATACCGACCACCACAGCGATGGCTGGGGCATCGCCTTTTTTGAAGAGGGTGGCCTGCGCCTGCTTGTGGACCACCAGCCGGCTGTCCAGTCGCCGGTGGCCGAGCTGGTGCGGCGCTACCCCATCCACAGCCGCAATGTGATTGCGCATATCCGCAAGGCCACCCAGGGCCGGGTGCTGCTGCAAAACTGCCACCCCTTTGTGCGCGAGCTCTGGGGCAAGAACTGGGTGTTTGCCCACAATGGCGACCTCAAGGACTTCCGCCCCCGCCTGCACAGCCACTTTCACCCGGTGGGCGACACCGACAGCGAGCATGTGTTTTGCTGGCTGATGCAGGAGCTGTGGAAATCCCATGCCGGCACGCCCAGCATTGCCGAGCTGACCCACACCTTGCGCGAGCTGGCCGCGCACATTGCACCCCAGGGCACCTTCAACTTTCTGCTCTCCAACGGCGATGCGCTCTGGGCCCATGCCAACACCTTCCTGTGCTACACCGAGCGCGCCCATCCCTTTGCCCAGGCGCAGCTGAGCGATGAGGACCTGAGCATTGACTTTGCCACCTGCACCACACCACAGGACCGGGTGGCCGTGGTGGTGACCGCGCCGCTGACCACCAACGAGCAGTGGACGCCCTTCCACCCCGGCGAGCTGATGGTGTTTGCCGACGGCCGGCGCCTGGCGCTGTAAACAACAAACCCGGCAGCGCCGGGTTTGTTTTTGGTACGTCTGCGCGAAAGTCTTCAGGCCAGCGCGCGGGTGATCAGAATCTTCTGCACATCGCTGGTGCCTTCATAGATCTGGCAGACCCGTACATCGCGGTAGATGCGCTCCACCGGAAAATCATTGACGACGCCATAGCCACCCAGGGTCTGGATGGCGGCGCTGCAGACGCGCTCGGCCATTTCGCTGGCAAACAGCTTGGCCATGGCTGCTTCCTTGAGGCAAGGCTGGCCGGCATCGCGCAGGCTGGCGGCATGCCAGATCAGCTGGCGCGCGGCCTCGATCTGCGTGGCACACTCGGCCAGGCGAAAGCCAACGGCCTGGTGGTTGATGATGGCGGTGCCAAAGCTCTCGCGCTCCTTGGCGTACTGCACGGCCACGTCAAAGGCGCTGCGCGCCATACCCACGCTTTGCGCGGCAATGCCGATGCGCCCGCCTTCGAGCGCGCCCAGCGCAATCTTGTAGCCCTCGCCCTCGGCGCCAATCAGGTTCTCGGCCGGCACCACACAGTGCTCAAAATTGATCTGCGCGGTATCGCTGCTGTGCTGGCCGAGCTTGTCTTCCAGGCGCGCGACCTGGTAGCCCGGGTTGTCGGTGGGCACGATAAAGGCGCTCATGCCCTTTTTGCCAGCGCCCTTGTCGGTCACCGCAATGACGATGGCCATCTGCCCGTTCTTGCCGCTGGTGATGAACTGCTTGACGCCGTTGATCACATAGGCATCGCCCTGCCTGGTGGCGGTGGTGCGCAGCGCGCTGGCATCCGAGCCCACATGAGGCTCGGTCAGGCAGAAGGCGCCCAGCATCTCGCCCCTCGCCAGCGGGGCCAGCCATTGCTTCTTTTGCGCATCACTGCCGTAGCGCATCAAGATGGCATTGACGGGGCAGTTGGTCACGCTGATGGCGGTGCTGGTGCCGCCATCGCCAGCGGCGATTTCTTCCAGCACCAGGGCCAGGCTGATGTAGTCCAGCCCTGCGCCCCCCAGCGCATCGGGCACGCAGATGCCGTAGGCACCCAGCTGGGCCAGGCCCTGGTGGGCCGCCTTGGGGAACACATGGTCGCGGTCCCACTGCGCAGCGTGCGGCCACAGCTCGGCCTGGGCAAATTCACGCACCGCATCGCGGATCATCGTCTGGTCGTCGTTCAAAAGCATGGGTTGGTCTCCGGATTTTCTAGTTCTGGCACGGTCTGGCAGGCTGGGCTTACCAATGCTTGGCGCGGCGGCCATCGTGGTGCAGCAGGCGCCCCTTGTCCGCATCCGTGACCGAGGCCAGGGTCTGGCGCATGTCGCTCACGCTTTGCTGCACGGTCAGGGGCGCTTCTTGCCCACCCATGTCGGTCTGCACCCAGCCCGGGTCCAAGGTAATCAGGCGCGCGCCCGGGTAGTCATGCTGGGCCGAGGCCACCGCCATGTTCAGCGCGGTCTTGCTGACGCGGTACAGCCAGGAATAGCTGTCGTCCACGCCTTCGATCTGCGACATCGACGACGAGATAAAGGCAAACACGCCGCCGCTGGCCTCCACGATCGGGCCGATCTGCGGCAGCAGCTGCATCGCACCCAGCACATTGGTGTGCATCACCGCATCAAAATCGGCCTGCGTCGGCACCTCGCGGGCGTTGGGCCGGCGGATGACCCCAGCCACATACATCGCCACATCGATCTGCTGGCCGGCCAACGCAGTCGCCAGCGCGGTCACGCTTTCCGGCTGGAGCACATCGACCAGGAACGCCTGCGCGCCCAGCGCCTGCAGGCGCGCCTGGGCCTCGCTATCCCGCACCGTGGCCAGCACGGTCCAGCCTGCCTGCGCATATTCCCGCACCAACTCCAGGCCGATGCCGCGCGAGGCGCCAATCACCAAAATCACAGCCATTCCCACGCCCTCCTTGGCGGTTGTTGTCACTGTCCCTGTTCTTGCAGAATCTGCTGCTGGTAGCGCGCCACCATGTCCGCCTGCGGCTCGGGCGCCGCAGTCAGGCCCATCTGGTCATGGATCATCTGGTTGAGCGTCGGCAGGGTGCTGCGCGCAATCTGTGCCTCGGCCTGCCACAGGCGCGAGCGCATCAAGGCCTTGGCGCAGTGCAGATAGGCTTCGCGCACCTCGATCTCGATCACCAGCTTGGGCCGTTGGCGCTCGCCGTCAAACACATCGATAAAGCGGGCCTCATCGCGCAGCTTTGCGGTGCCGTTGACGCGCAAGGTCTCATCCACGCCCGGCAGCAGGAACAGCAGCGCAATGCGCGCATCGGTCAGCAGGTTGCTGAGCGAATCGAGCCGGTTGTTACCGCCGGCATCGGGCAGCAGCAGATGCTGCGCGCCCTGGCATTTGACAAAGCCCGGCGGCCCGCCCCGGGGCGAGGCATCGAGCATCTCGGCCGCCTGCCCGGCCGTGGCCACCACGCACAGCGGCGACAGCGCAATAAAGCGCTGGCAGTGGGCATCGAGGTGGCCAAGCTGCTTGGCCAGCGCGCGCTCGGCGGGCTGGGCGTAGAGGGCGCGCAGTTGCTCCGTCGTTTCGATCATGCGGCCTCCGGGTCGTCACCGTCCGCATCAGCCGCCGCAGCGCCGGCTGCCGCATACACGGCCAGGTAGGCATCCCAGGACGGATCGAATGACACCTCGACGCGCCCGGGCAGGGCCACCGCCTGCTGCTGCAGCAGCTGCTGGGCGGCAGCGGCATCATCGACGTAGTAGCAGGCGCTGCGCTCGCGCATGCCTTCAATACGGGTGTAGGCCAGAATGCCGGTCTCCATGCGCTCGAGCGCTGCTTGCAGGCCTTCTTGCGCATCGCGCGCCTGGTCCAGGCTCTCGCCGTCTTCAAACGCCAAGGTCCATTGCAGGCAGTAGGGCAGATCGGCGCGCGTGGCCACGGCATTGGCCGACAGGCGCAGGCCCAGCAGATCGGGCACGGCATCGGCTGCCGCATCGCGGCGGCGTGCTTCGAGCATTTTCCAGCGGTCGTCGTCTGCCGTGGGGAAGCGGTAGCTGCGCCCCAGGCTGTCGCGCAAAAAGGCATCGAACACCGCCGGAAAGGCGGACAGCGGGCCGACACCTGCGACCTCGGGCGCAAAGCCATCGACCACCTCGACCGGGCCCACACGCACGGCGAAATCCCATTCACCCAGCGCATGGTCCAGCATGATGAAGGCCATGTGCTGGGCCAGCTCGCGCTGCTCGGGTGCAATGATCTTCTCAAAGCCCAGCTCCAGGCCGACGATGCCGCCGGCATCGTAGTGGGCCACCAGCACGTCCGAGCAGGAGAGCTCCAGGCCCTCCATCGCCATGCTGAAATCCTGGATCGGGCTGCGGTTGCGGAAGGCCTGCACCTTGTAGCCCGGCAGGCTGGGAGCGGCACGCACCAGGGCCATCAGGTTCTCGAACTGGTCGACATTGCCGTGGGCACTGAACACCAGGCGCGAAAACAGGCTGCCTTCGGAGCGCTCCAGCTCCAGCGCCAAATCGGGGGCAACGCGGGCCAGCATCTCATTGGCCTGCGCCACAAAGGCCTGGTTGGGCAACAGCGCCAGGTGGCGCTCTTGGTAGACCAGCTCCTGCCAGAAGGACTCGATGTCCTGCGCTTGCAGCTGCCCCGGGCCGGGGCCCACCGATTCGTTCGTCATAGTTTCTCCTCTTTCAGGATGACTAGACTACATGATTTCAATCGCCATCGCAGTGGCCTCACCTCCGCCGATGCACAGGGTGGCCAGGCCGCGGCGCTTGCCACGGGCCTGCAGCGCGTGCAGCAAGGTCACCAGAATGCGCGCACCACTGGCACCAATGGGGTGGCCCAGCGCGCAGGCGCCGCCGTTGACATTGACAATGTCGTGCGAGACCTTCATGTCGGCCATCAGCGCCATCGGCACCACGGCAAAGGCCTCGTTGATTTCCCAGAGGTCCACATCCTCGACCTTCCAGCCGGCCTTTTTCAGCGCCTTCTCGGTCGCGCCGATCGGTGCGGTGGTGAACCACTCAGGCTCTTGCGCATAGCTGGCATGGGCCACGATCTTGGCCAGCGGCTTGCAGCCCAGCTCCTTGGCGGTGGATGCGCGCATCAGCACCAGGGCCGCTGCGCCATCGTTGATGCTGGAGCTCGACGCCGCCGTGATCGTGCCATCCTTCTTGAACGCCGGCTTGAGCGCGGCGATCTTGTCCAGACGCGCCTTGCCGGGGCCCTCATCTTCGCTCACGGTCACATCGCCCTTGCGCGTGGACACGGTCACCGGCGTGATCTCGGCCTTGAAGGCGCCGGACGCGGTGGCGGCCTGAGCGCGCTGCACGCTGGCAATGGCAAACTGGTCCTGCTGCTCGCGGCTGAACTGGTACTTGGCGGCACAATCCTCGCCAAAGGTGCCCATCGAGCGGCCGGGTTCATAGGCGTCTTCCAGGCCATCGAGCATCATGTGGTCGAACACCTTGTCATGGCCCATGCGGTAGCCACCACGGCCCTTTTTGAGCAGGTAGGGGGCGTTGGTCATGCTTTCCATGCCACCGGCCACCATCACATCGCGGCTGCCAGCCACCAGCTGGTCATGGGCCAGGATGGTGGCTTCCATACCGGCGCCGCACATCTTCGACAGGGTCACGGCGCCAGTGCTCTTGGGCAGACCGCCCTTGAACAAGGCCTGGCGCGCTGGCGCCTGGCCCTGGCCGGCCATCAGGCAGTTGCCAAACAGCACTTCTTCCACTTTCTCAGGGGCGACACCCGCGCGCTCCACCGCAGCCTTGATGGCCGCGCCACCCAGGTCATTGGCCGAGAGCTCGGCAAAATCGCCCATGAAAGCACCCATGGGGGTACGGGCTGCGCCAACGATAACGACGGGATCATGCATCGGGTGTCTCCTGATTGAATTCGGGTCTTGTGCGGCAGGCATCTCAGGGCCCGCTCGCGCTGTAAAAAAGGCAGCCCTGGGCCCAGGGCTGCCTTGCGGGTTTAATCGCGCTTGCGTTCGGCCACCAGGGCCACGGCGCGCTGGTGGACTTCGGCCAGCCCGCCAATGCCCGGCACGGTCATCTCCAGGTCGGTGATCAGGCCATTCTTGAGGCTGTAGCACCAGCCGTGCAAGGTCACCTTCTGGCCGCGCGTCCAGGCGTCCTGCAAGATGGTGCTCTGCGCCACATTCACCACCTGCTCGATGGCGTTGAGCTCGCACAGCGCATCATGGCGGTGCTGGGGCGAGAGGCTTTGCAGCAGGTCCAGGTGCTTGTCGCGCACATCGCGCACGTGGCGTGTCCAGTTGTCGACCAGGCCCAGGCGCAGGCCTTCGAGCGCGGCCAGCACACCGCCGCAGCCGTAGTGGCCCACGACCATCAGGTCCTGGATCTTGAGTTGGTCGACCGAATACTGGATGGTCGACAGGCAGTTCAGATCGCTCGGAACCACCACATTGGCCACATTGCGGTGCACAAACACTTCACCGGGTTCCAGACCGGTGATCTGGTTGGCCGGCACGCGGCTGTCCGAACAACCGATCCACATGTACTTGGGGTGCTGCTGCGACATCAGGCCCGTGAAGAACCCGGGGCGGTCACGCTCCATCTGCTCTGCCCACAAACGGTTGTGGTCAAACAGGTCTTTGATGGAGGTCGTAGTCATAAGGCTATCCTTTGTTGTGTGGGTATCAGGATGGCGCAGCGCAGCCGGTCAGCAGGTCTCTGCGAACAGCTCACGCCCAATCAACATGCGGCGAATCTCGCTGGTGCCGGCGCCAATTTCATAGAGTTTCGCATCTCTCCAGAGGCGGCCGAGCGGATACTCGTTGATATACCCATTGCCGCCATAGATTTGCACGCCTTCGCCGGCCATCCAGGTGGCCTTCTCGGCGCACCAGAGGATGACGCTGGCGCAGTCCTTGCGCACCTGGCGAACATGGTCGGTTCCGAGCAGATCGAGGTTTTTAGCGACCGTATAGGCAAAAGAGCGGCCTGCTTGCAGCACGGTGTACATATCGGCCACCTTGCCCTGGATGAGCTGGAACTCACCAATGCTCTGGCCAAACTGCTTGCGGTCGTGGATATAGGGCACGACGTTGTCCATTACCGACTGCATGATGCCCAGCGGGCCACCGGTCAGCACAGCGCGTTCGTAGTCCAGCCCGCTCATCAGCACCTTGGCGCCGCCATTGACCTGGCCCAGCACATTCTCAGCCGGTACTTCAACGTTCTGGAACACCAGCTCGCCCGTATGGCTGCCGCGCATGCCCAGCTTGTCCAGCTTCTGCGCAATCGAAAAACCGGGCATGCCCTTCTCGATCAGGAAGGCGGTCACGCCCCGCGCGCCCATCTCCGGCTCGGTCTTGGCGTACACCACCAGGGTGTCGGCATCCGGGCCGTTGGTGATCCACATCTTGTTGCCGTTGAGCAGGTAGTAGCCGCCCTTGTCCTCGGCCTTGAGCTTCATGCTGATGACATCGGAGCCGGCACCCGGCTCGCTCATCGCCAACGCGCCCACATGCTCACCGCTGATCAGCTTGGGCAGGTACTTGGCCTTCTGGGCTTCATTGCCATTGCGGTTGATCTGGTTCACGCAGAGGTTGCTGTGGGCGCCATAGGACAGGCCCACCGACGCGCTGGCGCGGGAGATCTCCTCCATCGCCACCATATGGGCCAGGTAGCCCATGTCCGCGCCGCCGTATTGCTCGGACACCGTGATGCCCAGCACGCCCAGGTCGCCAAACTTGCGCCACAGGTCCATCGGGAACTGGTCATTGCGGTCGATCTCGGCGGCACGCGGCGCGATTTCGGCCTGCGCGAACTCCCGCACGGCGTCGCGCAGGGCGTCGATATCCTCACCCAACTGGAAATTCAGGCCTGGTAATCCGGACATGGTCTTGTCTCCTATCTATATGGCGCACCCGATGCCGCCGGCGCGCGCCAAGGCGCTAGAGCGGCATCATTACGTTTACGTTCACGTCAACTATATATTATTTTTTTGACGGCTGCTTTGCGAGCAAAGCATGGGCTTCCTGCATATGCCCATCAATTTCTGCCAAGTTGGCCTGCAAATCTGCCAACTGCGTCTGCAGGCGCTGGCGATGCGCCGTCAGCACCTCGATAAAGCGGCTCAGCTGCACACCGGTATCGCGCGGTGACTCATAGAGGTCAATGATTTCCTTGGCTTCCTGCAAGCTCAGCCCCAGGCGCTTGGCGCGCAAGGTCAGGCGCAGACGCGTGCGCTCCTTGGCCGAGTAGACGCGCTGCTTGCCGCCGGCGCCGGTGCGCTCGGGGTGCAACAGGCCCATGTCCTCATAGAAGCGGATGGCCCGGGTGGTCAGATCAAATTCTGCAGCCAGCTGCCCGATGGAATAAGTCGGTGTCATCGCCCTTGTTGTTCTGGATGGACCATTATGCGGCATGCGCCGCTCTCCACCGCCAGGTGCCGGCCAAAAGAAAAACCC
>NZ_KE148580.1:4182-4416 GCF_000410635.1 Comamonas sp. B-9 | reverse complement strand
CAGGCCGACGCACCGCCGCTGGACCTGGCCGTGCAGCAGCTGGGCCAGCTGGTGCTGCAGTCGCTGCAGCCGGTGGTCGAGCACCTGGACCAGAGCCGGCGCCAGCAGCTGGGGCTGCACCGCGTGCTGATGCAGGTCGCCACCCGCATGCAAGAGCAGATCGACCAGCAGCGCGCCGGCCGCCAGCCGCTGCAGCCCACCTTGCAGGCCGACGATATCGACAAGGCCTTTGAC
>NZ_KE148580.1:3744-3998 GCF_000410635.1 Comamonas sp. B-9 | reverse complement strand
CGCCGGGCCCTGCCACGCTGGTGGCTGCCGGCCCTGTGGCTGCTGCTGTGCGCCTGCTTGCTGCCATCGGCAGCGACGGCACAGTCGCTGACCTCGCTGGCGGGCCTGGGCGGCAGTTCATCGAGCAGCAGCAGCGATGAAGAGCGCGCCATCCAGGCGCAGCGCGAGGCCACGACCACGGCCGAGCAGGAGGCCGATGCGCTGACCCAGTCGCTCGAGCGCCTGCGCAGCCGCGTGCAGACGCCCGCTGGTGC
>NZ_KE148580.1:3147-3414 GCF_000410635.1 Comamonas sp. B-9 | reverse complement strand
CAGCGCCGAACACCGCCGCGCTACGCAGGAGCTGGCGCTGCGCCAGGAAGAGCAGTCGACCATCGAGACCCGCCAGCGCCTGCTCGATGTGCAGCTGCAGACCCAGCGCCGCGAGTTGCTCGAGCGCACGCCGCGCGTGGCCTGGCTGAACCAGCGCATTGCCGACCGCGCCCGCCAGCAGCTCGAGCAACAGGTGCAGCAAACGCAGGCCGCCGAGAACGACACGGCCGAGGCCTCAGCTGCCGTGCGCGAGCTGGCGCAGCAAAA
>NZ_KE148580.1:1703-3135 GCF_000410635.1 Comamonas sp. B-9 | reverse complement strand
GCTGCCCAGATCCTGGCGCACAACGACCGCCTGGTCAAAGAGCGCCAGGACCTGGCGAGCGACGAATACCGCCAAAGCCAGCTGGCCTCGGCCTTGCGCGATACGCAGGCGCGCCTGCGCCTGGGCGGCAGCGCATCGGTGGGCCAGTGGCTGTGGAAGCAGCGCGTGGCGCTGCCCACCGTCAACACCATCCAGTCGCGCCGCAAGGCCACATTGCGGCAGCTGGCCGAGCTGCGGCTGGCGCTGTTCAATGCCAGCGAGCGGCGCTTCAGCCTCAACGGCACGGCCACGGGTGGCGGCAACTCGGGCATGACCACGCGCGGCAGCAGCCAAAGCACGGCCTTGTGGACCAAGCAGGCCGCGCTGATTGACCAGCTCCAGCCCTTGCTGCTGCGGCGTATCGCGGTGCTGGAGCAGACCGATGCCGCGCTGCAATCGACCTTGAACAGCGGCAACGCGCTGCGCCAGGTGATGGACAAGGAGCTGCTGTGGTTCCCCAGCCATCTGGCAATGGGCGGCGCCTGGCTGGACGAATGGCGCTCGGTGCTGCGCAGCTCGGACGGCGCCGCACTGGAGCAGGGCGCCAGCGCCTCGCCCTGGAACACCGCGCGGGCGCTGGGCGCGAGCATGCTGCGCAACCTCTGGATCTATGCCGGCATCTTTGCCGGCGTGCTGCTGCTGCTGGGCCTGCGCCGCTATGCCTTGCAAAAGCTGCAGGCGATTGCCACGCAGGTGGACAACTTCTCGCAGGACCACTTTGGCCTGACCTTGATGGCGCTGGGCTGGAGCCTGCTGTATGCGCTGCCCTGGAGCTTTGCCACCGCCGCGCTGGGCACCCTGCTGCAATCGACGGCAGCGCCGGTGGCGCTCGAGCCGCTGGGCCAGGCGCTCGAGCAGCTGAGTGCCTTTGTCTTTGTCGTGACCCTGCTCAATGTGCTGTTCCGCCCCTGCGGGCTGGCGGTGGCGCATTTTGGCTGGCCGCGTGAGCGCGTGCAGGTGCTGCGCCAGATGGTGCTGCGCGCCACCTGGCTGATCGTGCCCATCGATCTGCTGGGCGGTCTGGCCTTCTTCAGCCACGATGATTCGGCGATCAGCACCTGGGGCCGCATGTGCCTGCTGGTGCTCACCCTGGGCCTGGGCTGGATGGCCTTGCGCTACCTGCGCCAAAGCCTGCGCAAGCAGCGCCCGGGCTTGCGCTGGAGCCAGGTGGTGAGCGTGGCCGTGCTGCTGGTGCTGGCCGTGACCCTGGTAGGCATCGGGCTGGGCTATGTCTACACCGCCACCGAAGTGATCCAGGCGCTACTGAGCAGCTTTGTGTTTCTGGCGGCGGCCGAGGTGCTGGTCAGCCTGCTGCGGCGCTGGCTGCTGCTGGGCGAGCGCCGCCTGGCGCTCAACCGCCTGCGCGCCGCGGCCTTGCAGCGCCAGGCGGCCA
>NZ_KE148580.1:0-1670 GCF_000410635.1 Comamonas sp. B-9 | reverse complement strand
GGCCGATGCCGCCACTGGTGGCGGAACTGCCCCCACGGCCAACAACAATGCCGCCGATGAGCAAAGCCAGATGGCGCTGGTCACCGTCAGCACGCAGGCGCACCGCCTGCTGGGCCTGCTGCAGCGGGTGCTGGTGGCGCTGAGCCTGGTGTACGCCTGGTCGCCGGTGCTGCCGGCGCTGCTGCGCTTTGAGGGCGTGGTGCTGTGGTACACCACCAATACCGAGGCCAGCGGCATTGCCCGCCCCGCGCCGGTGAGCCTGATGGACCTGCTGGTGGGCGCGCTGATCTTGTTGATGACCTTCAGCCTGACGCGCAACCTGCCCGGCCTGGTCGAGGTGGTGTTCTCCAGCACGCGCCGGGTCAGCAGCTCGGACCGCTACACGATGGCGACCCTGGCGCGCTACGGCATCACGATTGCCGGCACGGTCAGCGCGCTGTCCTTGCTGGGCCTGCGCTGGAGCCAGCTGCAGTGGATGGCCGCCGCGCTGACCGTGGGTCTGGGTTTTGGCCTGCAGGAGATCTTTGCCAACTTTGTCTCGGGCCTGATCCTGCTGGTCGAGCGCCCCTTCCGCGTCGGCGATGTGATCACCATCAACCAGCACACCGGCACCGTCACGCGCATCCGCACGCGCGCCACCACGGTGCTGGATTTCGACAACCAGGAAATCGTCATCCCGAACAAGACCTTCATCACCGGCCAGGTGACGAACTGGACCTTGAGCGACGATGTGACGCGCCTGATCATCGATGTCTCGGTCGCGCACGGCAGCGATCCGGCCGAGGTGCAGCGCATGCTGCTGGCGATTGCGGCCGAGCACCCCAAGGTGCTGCGCGAGCCCGAGGCCAACTGCTGGTTCATGGCGCTCGAAGGCCAGGGCCAGAAGTTCGAGCTGCGCGTCTATGTGGGTGCGGTGGACGACCGCCTGCCGGTGCGCAACGACCTCAACCGCAGCATCAACGCGCGCCTGAAGGCGGCCGGCATTGCGGTGGCCTTCCCGCAGATGGACATCCATGTGCGCGACCTGCCGCCAGCCGCTGCTGCAGCGCAGGAGACGCAGGGCGCTTAAGGCGTTTGTGACGCCGCCTGCACCAGCGCCACAAAGCGCTTGGCAGCCAGGCCCATCGGGTGCTCCTTGGACCAGACCACATCCACATAGAGCTGGGCGCCATTGCTGAGGTTGGCAAACTCCATCGCCACCAGCGCGCCCGATTGCAGCAGCGGCGCCACCAGCGGCTGGGGCAGCCAGCCCCAGCCAATGCCGGCGCTGACCATCTGCAGGGCGGCCACATGGTTGTCGGTGCGCCAGACATCGCGGGCATAGACCAGGCGCTCATGGTCCAGCGACCAGTCGCGGCTGGCAACGATGATCTGGCGCGTATTGGTCAGGTGGTGCTCGCGCAGCTGGGGGCGGGCGGCCTCACCGGGCGCAGGCGCCTGGCCCAGCGCCTGCATCAGCGGGTGGCGGGGGGCGATGCCCGCCAGCAAGGTCTCGGTCGCCACTTCCTGGAAACCCTCGCGGCCGTCAAGGCTCGGCCGCTCAAACACCAGCGCCAGCTGCGCGCGGCCGCTGTGCAGCATGGTCAGTGCATCGGCCTGGGGGGCCGTGAGCACCTCGACGGCCAGCTGCGGGTACTCCTGCGCCAAGGCGGCCAACGGCGCAGCCCAGG